>NZ_JBNHEQ010000220.1:0-66749 GCF_050016015.1 Dapis hubbardiae BLCC-M172 | reverse complement strand
TTCGTTTTGTGTTGTTTCTTCGTTTTGTGTTGTTTCTTCGTTTTGTGTTGTTTCTTCGTTTTGTGTTGTTTCTTCGTTTTGTGTTGTTTCTTCGTTTTGTGTTGTTTCTGCGTTTTGTGTTGTTTCTTCGTTTTGTGTTGTTTCTTCGTTTTGTGTTTTTTCTTCGTTTAATAAACTTAGGAATGCTGAGAAGAATTGGTATAAATCTTGTATTTCTTCCTCCGTCAAGGGAGTCATGCTCGGCTTCGTTTGGACTTTGTTGGCTTTGGAGGACTTTTGAACGTTTGATTTTGAGGTTTTCCCTCCCGTTTGTTGAATGGTATGGGTCAACTCATGGGCTAACAACTCCTGACCACTACTCGACCCAGGATTAAACTTCCCAGAATTAAAGTAAACATCATTCCCGTGAGTAAACGCCTGCGCCCCCAACTCCTTATTCATCTGCACCGCCTGGGAGCCCGTATGTACCCGCACATTACCAAAGTCCGCCCCAAACCGCGACTCCATAAAGTTGCGCGTTTCATCCGGTAGAGGACTTCCCTGACCCTGCTGACTGGCTAAACGACTTTCCAGACCTGGTTTGTTTGAAGATTGGCCTTCTTTATTCTGCACAACAGACTGTGGCTCACCCGTCAATTGTCCCTGACCAACAGAGGTGATAGAATCGGCCAGCGATCGCATTTGAACTTCAGATTCCTCTTGCTTGGGAGCTAATTCAGTTTTCTGAGATATTTTCTGCTCCGTCTCTGGCATGGCCATAACTTTAGCGGCCATGTTGTCTGCTTCTTGTTCGTATTTGTCCCCCGGTTTCCCGACCGTTAGCTTAGTCTGGAACTTAGTCTGAAAAGATTTAGTTTGAACTTTCATCATCCGTTGTAGCGGTGTATCGAGTCGTGCCGCTCTTTGCCTAATCAATGTTTGGAGGTCAAGCTGTTCTGGCCTTCCTTGAACAGACTCATTGGCCTTCATCTGGAGACTTTCTTCTTCCGTCTCTGAGGCTTGTCTTTGAACCGTTTGAGTTTGAGCTGAAGTGCCATAAATATGAGGATTTGCAGCTTGGTATCGTGCCGCCCGTTCTCGCATTGTTTGTATGTCTTGGGGCTGTGGCTGACTTCTAGGAGTTGCTAAAAAAGGACGACTAGCAAATGGACTTCTTTGTCCAGCATGGGTGTTGGTATCAAGTCCACCTATTTTCTTAGGCTTGACAAAATCATGAGTCATGACGATACATCGCGATTAGGCTGCAATACTTATATTCCAATATAACATAATTAAACCCAATTGCCACATAATAGTAGTTAGACTATTTCTGGAGATTAAACTAATGAGTCCTTTATTAACAAAAATATTACAAGAAATTGAGCAGCTTACTATAGAAGAAAAGTTTCAAATCATTACCTATACTACAGAACAATTGAAGCGTCAGACAATTCTTCCCAAAACCTCTAAACATAGTTTGTCTGATTTACGAGGAATATTACCTAATATCTTAGAGGGAAAAGATGCTCAAGAATGGGTTAGCGAATTACGTCAAGAATGGCAACAACGAGAACAATAAATTGTTGAAATTCTATGAAAATTGAGACTGTTTTAGAACAGCTAAATCGGATTTTTTTAGATTCGGCTCCGATTATTTATTATGTTGAAAGCAATCCTAATTATTTTTTAATTATAGATGAGGTATTCAATTATATTGAGTCCCATTCAATCCGTGTTATTACTTCTCCTATTACTTTAGCTGAATGTTTAATTTTACCAACCAGTCAAAAAAATATCTCTGTACAACAACAATTTATCTAATGTTGGCAGAAGACCCGCGTTTTCCTGTAAGGGAGCGTCGGGATGAATGCCAACCTATACTATAATAAAATTACTTAATGTTTTGTTGTGTGATCTGAAAAGTAAGAGGCCAAAACATTGAAGTCCAGATACAAGTACCGTATCTATCCTAATCATGTCCAAATAACCAAATTAAATCAACTATTTGGTTGTTGTAGATACGTTTGGAATAGTACATTAGCACATTGTAACCAAGTATATTCTAACGGCCAAAGAAAACCTAGCTATGTGGACTTGACTAAACAATTTATAACTCAGGCCAAGCAAGAACTGACTTGGTTAAAGGAAGTTGCATCTACTCCATTACAACAATCTCTCAAAGATTTAGATCGGGCATATAAAAACTTCTTTGATAGTTGCAAAGGTAAAAGGAAAGGAATTAAGGTTAAACCACCTAAGTTTAAGTCAAGAAGGTCAAAGCAAACTGCAAGATTTGTAGGTGCTAATTATCAAGTTAGCCAAGATAAAATCTATCTACCAAAAGTAGGTAAGATAAAAATAGTTTGGTCAAGACCATTAGCTAGTAAGCCTACATCTCTAACAATTATTAGAGATTCAGCTAATCGCTATTTTGCCAGTTTTGTAGTAGAAATTAGTCCTGAATCTCTCCCTAAAACTGATAATTATATTGGTATAGACTTAGGCATCTCGACATTTGCAACTTTAAGTAATGGTGAAAAGATACTAGCACCAAAGCCTCTAAAAAAGAATCTAAAGAAATTAGCTAAGTTTCAAAGAAAGTTTGCCAACACTGAGCCAGGCAGTAAACGTCGTGAAAAACATAGACTGAAAATAGCTAGACTACACACCAAAATTAAGGATATTCGTACAGATTTTCTACATAAGTTGTCTACTAATTTAGTAAGAAAGTACAACACGATTGTTTTAGAAGATTTGAATGTGTCTGGAATGGTTCGTAACCGCAAATTAGCCAAAGCAATTATTGATTTAGGTTGGAGACAATTTAGGACTTTGACTGAGGCTAAATGTGAAAAGTATGGTCGTGAGTTTAAGGTAATTAACCGCTGGGAACCTACGAGTCAAAAATGCTCTAATTGTGGTTTTCGTGGTGGCAAGAAAGAATTAAATGTTAGGGAATGGACTTGTCTCAATTGTGGAACTTTCCATGACCGTGATATTAATGCTGCTATTAATATTTTAGAAGTTGTTGAACTGAAAACCAAGGTTGAAACAGTCAAAGAAACAGTAGCAGAAAATCCGATTCAACTATCACTTTTTGGTATAGTCGCGGGCGGGCAGTCCGAGACATTAAACAAGACGAGGAGCAGCCGTAAGACTGGTCGTAAAAAGCCAGCAAGCAGCAATGAGTCGTCTACCCACCCTGAGTCTTTCGTTCAGCTTAGTCTGTTCGATTGATGGATGGGAATCCCGCACTGTACTGTAGGTCAGTGTCGGGAGGATGTCAACGGATAGATAATTCCTTTCTCTAGGCATTGCTTGTAATCCCAAAAAACTCTAGTCAATAATGTGGCCAAATATTGCCATACAAAAGTTCTATGATTTATTTTTCTGAGAGTAGCAGAACAGAAGTAATTAAAGAAAATTCTGCATTTCAAACCTCCCTATTGCAGGAGGTACTGACAACTGATGACTTATAACTGAAATGACAGAACAATCTTTTCCTAAACCTTCACCTAATCCCTTAGATCGTCTTCATGTCACAGACGGTTTAATGATTAATGCTCAAAGGTGGCGTTTAGCTCATCACTATTCTCGCAGACGGCAAAATTTACATTATCAATCCCTAAATCAACCTGGAATTGTTTGTGGGTTAGGGGTACATCCAACTCAAGCACCTCCTGGCGTACAGTCAAAGTTTCAAACGGGGTGGTTGATGATAAAACCAGGAATTGCAATTGATGGTGAGGGAAATCCAATTATTATCGATCGCCCGATGGAATTTAGGATTAACGATCCTAAACCTTCCAAACTTGAACCTATTCTTGTGTATTTAGTAGTCAGTTATGTTGACCCAGAAGAACTAAGCTTGAGAAATGATAATGATGTTGTTCGAGAAATATTTCGGATAGATCAGAAAACTGACCCCCCTAGTCATCTAGAAGTGGAAGTTTGTCGCATAAACTTGCAACCAGGGAATGTTGAAATTAAACAACCCAACGATGTTTTATTTCCTCAAGTTAACGATATAGATTTACGCTATCGAATTATAGCGCGATCGCGACCGGAAATTGTGATTGAAACAGCAATGTTATCCCCTCAAGCTTCTGGAGGAATGATGTCAGAAGCGGAGGGGAAATATTGTCAAGATAATCTTGCTTTTCTGATGCGTTCGGTAGAGTCACTTGACTCCAGAATGCAAGGCATTTCAGAAATTCAACAAATACGCCTTAATCCCAATGAAACCCTTGATTTCGATCTACTATATTTAACTGAACAACAAACTTTTGAGTTGGGGAACGAGCAGATAGAAATATTAGAAAAATATCTAGAAAGTGGAGGAACTGTATTAATTGAAATTCCAATAGATAACGATATTAATCAAAATTATAAAGATTTGACAGATTGGGCAACAGAAGAATTTAATCTTAATTTTATTCATTGGGAAAGACTACTTCCCGAACATTTACTAAAAGTGCATCCATTTCTCTTTGCAATACCTCCTAATATTAATAATGAATCCATTCAACTTTTTGTAGGAGGCGGAATGATTATTATTATTGGCCATTTATCACAAGCCTGGGGAATCAATGAACATATACTACCCCGCAATGAAATTAGAACTGCGCAAGAATTTGGAATTAACCTACTTTATTTTGCTTGGTATAGACGACATCAAACTCAATTGTTAGAGAAATTATCGAGCGAATAATATCAAATCGGTATAAAAAAACAGAGAAACCGGATTTATTAAATACCTCATCATACTAACATCTACCTCCCATAAGAGGATGTTTGAAAAGTATAAATTTTGATTTAGATCCCCCCTACCCCCCTTGAAAAGGGGGGAAATACAAGGTCAAGCCCCCCTTAAGAAGGGGGATTTAGGGGGATCGATGACTTCTCAAACAACCTCTAAACCCGGTTTCTTATAAAACTTCAAATAACCTGTTAATATATTCATCTAAAATTCCTGTACAATATTTAATTCATAAGTACAAAAAGCAGGTTTATATTCTTCAATAATTTCTCGCACTAATGACTCATCAATTTGATTGGGAAACTCAACTTTTAGACGAACAATAAAGTGATAAGCACGCCCACCACCAAGCATTGAATCTTGATTAACACAAGCTTCTCCCAAAACAAATCCTTTCTGAAAATCTTCCCACAAACTAATATGTTTTCCCGCTTCAGGGAGGTCTTCATCAAGGGGTAAACCTGTAAGCAGATGTAAATAGAATCGTAAACCTTTACGAGTTCCATGCCAACGGTAAAGGGTGACTGCATTGCGAATCAAACGACGCTGAATTTGAATGGGCCAGCGAGAATCCATTTTCCAACCTACCCACTGGGCCAGAAAGGGAAGCAATGCTTCAGGTGTGGTTAGAGGGTCAAGATAGGCCCATAAATTATCGGTAGTTTGGATAGCCGGATCGTAGGTTTCTTCCAGGATTTTCAAGAAACGACTGAGGAAATCCGCTTCACGATAAATAACAGGTAAAAACTCAAGATATTCAATGCGGGGACGAATTTTTAAGTCAAAAACTTGATAGCCAATTAATTTTTCATTGGGATTGTTTTTGTAAGCTAAAATTTGAGCAGAATAATTAATTTCTAGTTTGTCATTTTCTGAGTTTATAACTTGTTGATTTTCAAAGAAGTTTTGCGGAAAATTAAACTCTATTTCAATATCTTGTCGCTGTTGAGGGTTAATTGTTAATTGATGGTTAAATCCTTGAACTATTTCTGATTGAGTTGAACCATTATTAATAGTTTCTTGATAAAATTGACACCAATCAGGAGAAATTGTTGGTTGAAATTCAAGTTGCAAATAAAGGGTTAGATGTTCTTCAGACTTATTTTCTAACCGCAGCAGAATTTGACTTGGTTCTCCTGGGAAAACTTGTAGTTCTATTTGGCTTGCATCTACAGTTTGACCGCGAGATATAGCAAACTTTCCCATACTTCTATTATCGGTAAGCTGCATCGCAGTCAATTGCAGGTTAAGAGTTGGAGGAGAGTTTGCTTGAGTCATTTCAGTTATTAGTTATCAGTAGCTTCTAGGTAGAGAAGTAATACAGGAAAAAGATTGAAAAATACTCCAACTCTCCCCACTCTCCCCACTCCCCCCACTCTCCCCACTCTCGATTTTCTGGTCATCCAAGAAATCCATTAATTATCAAGTATTAATTCTATCTCATGAGCGGTTCTCCGTTCCTCATTTTCGTCTTGATTATCCCAAGAACAGACTACTCCAAATTCACTCGGATAAATCACTGGTTCGGGAATAGGTGCAACACTCCAGTTCTCTCGATCTTGTTGACGAATTCCCCTCAGCTCTACCGCTTTTAAATAAAGAACATGGGGAATTTGTTGATAAAATTGTTGACAATAGGCAATTACATCCGATGGATAAACCGGATGTCCTAATGGCCAACCTTGACCTTCAGTTCCCCCTGTAATGGGGTTGAGAAACCGATACAATCGTTTGAGAAATTGAGAGCTAACATATCCTCGATCCGCATCCTGGCCCACAATAATCATTACTTTCACTTTAACCCCAATATATTTCGGTTCCCGCAGCAGAATTTGTACCCCTAAAGGTTTGCGCTCGTTCAAATAATCTTTAATTTTTGTTGCTACTTCATCATTTAGCTTTAGTTCTTGGGGAGATAAACCCCGACTCAAATCCTGAATATCTGCCTGTGGTATTGTTAAAATACACACCTGACCAGGCTTAATGGCATCTGGCTCTGTCCACTGTTTATCCATTTCTATGTTCGCATCCAGACAATGAGCGCGAGCCACATCTACATCCGGAACTCGCATCGCATGGTATTCAAAATCATTGCGAGTAATGGCCCGTTGACTGGAGCGCAATAGTCCCGGAACTCGCAAAATTGCCTTTTCCAGAGACTCTGGTTCCGTACCTCCCGTCGCTGCTTCGTAATTGATTACCTGCTTAACGTAGGGAATTGCTGAACGCAATACTGTCAGCATTTCTGCCTCAACATTACCTTGAGTTCCTCCTCCAGTACGGTAAGCCTTCAGATAAATTTCTGCTCCTGGTGGTGGCACTTGACCATATTGACGCTCTTTAAGATTGCTTTCCGTCTCAACATCCATTGGAGGAAGCGCATTCATAGCAGTTTCTGTCCCGTTAAACTGAGTCCGGAGGCGATCGCTAGTTTGGAAACGAGTTCGTACCTCAGTTTGTCGCCGGAGTTGAGTTGGTTCGCGGATTAGGGGGCCAAATTGAACAATACCCGTTTGAGAATCAATAATGTAATGGCGATCGCTTGCTCTAGAATCTGCAAAATCTGATACTTCTGTCCAAGGTTCGCGGGGTTGACGATCGCCGGGGGGCTGAATTTCAATATACTCTGTACTGGAGCGTTCGAGAACTGGCGTTCCTTGCAATTCAAAGACTTGACCTGGTTTACCGTTACTCACCCCCAGTAGTTCATCTTTAACCCAAACACATTGAGTAGCTGGAACTGCCCCACCAATAGCCCGGATGGACAAACCAAAAATCAAAGGAGAACTACTATAACCGTATTCTTGGGGGTCATTATCCTGCAATTGTCGATAAATACAACGAATCCAATGACCTTGATATTGGCTGTGTAAATTATCCTCTGGCCAATCCCTAGGAAGATGCAAAATCACATCTGCTCCTTGTTCTGGGTTTTGGCCTTGTTGATCAATTTCTGTAAAACTAAATCCGTGGGTGCGATCGTCATTTTCCTGTCGCAAAACGGAAACCCATTCTTGGCCATTCCAAGCTTCCCAACGTCGAGGCGGATTTTTCGGATCGATGCCAGTAGCAGCAGCAGCTTGTCCTTTAAATGTGATAGCGAGAATATTACCTTCAATGGAATTTTCTTCACCTGTTGCTTTCGGTTTAATCACAAGATAAAAACAATTACCCCGTTGGGGTTGTTGCTCGAAAACTGGGGTGCGAATTGTACTGAGCCATTCTCCATCTTCTTCCTGACTCCAAAGCGATCGCGTCCTAGGGAAAATAGGTTCTAAAATATCGTTACTGAGGTTTCCATGATTATGATATTCTCTGGCTTTCAAAAAACATTCGAGCCGAGGAATTCCGATTAATAAATTCCGATCTGTGCTAAAAATAATAGATTCTTCTGTTTCTGTGCGTTCTGTGGAAACTTCTGTGCCAGCAGGAATGGAAAAGGGTATATTCTGTGCTTTTGTCAGTTCAAAGGTAATCAATGTTCGCGCTGCTGCTGGAGGTTGTAAACGAATTCCCAACATTTCCAGAAATACAATATAATTGCGTAGCGGAACTTGATTAAATCGATATAACATCTGGTCTGTTAACCAGGAAAACAGTTCAATCATTGTAATCCCTGGATCGCTTGGATTATGGTTTGTCCACTCTGGACAATAGCGAGGAATGCGCAGCAAACATTCCTGTACTAAGTCTTCAAATTTGCGATCGTCAAGATTTGGTTTGGGTAAATTAGGCAAGAAATCGAAGTTGACCATAATTGTTAATATTAAATGTTAATACAGAGTAGATTTAAAATATCTGCAACTTAGAAAAAAAATGACTGTATTGATTACATTTTAGAGAAAATAATTGCCTTCATTAAACTGATATTTCAGGACTTACGCAGGTGAACCCAGAAACCCGGTTTCTCGTAGATGTCTATTGCTCAAAACAACGATTTATCGTAGAAACCGGGTTTCTTTGCGTAAGTCCTAATTTATTTAAGCTTTTTTTTTTCAGAACTGATTAACCAATTGATTATGGTTGTACATGGATTATATGTATTATATTAAATTAACTTCAACTAAAATATAACATCGATCTATCGAACATAAATTACATGATAATTGTAATTATAAATATCTTTTTGATATACAAAACTAAATTTATTAGTAGTGCAATTCCACACTTAATATGTTGTGGTTAATATTCATATTACTCGAAATATTCCAAATTATATTATGTTTGGTATAACAGTTATAATTAGGCTCGTAGTTTTACTCTAGCAATAATACTAAGTCATGTAAGAGCTAGGGCAAAACTACAAACAAAAACTTTATTGTAAGTAATTATCCGAACATGATATTACTTCTGGTTATTAAAGTAAGCATTCAGCTATTAGCAGTCAGCAATCAGCTTTTTTGTTGTTAAGGCATTAAATACATTTACTATGGATAGTTAAGGTTTTCATATATACTTTAAACTTTACTTAAGCAAGGATTTCAGCGTTTCAATATTGCCATCTAACTTCCTATATATCAGAAGCTAATGGCTAATAGCTGACAGCTAAATGCTTACTTATTAACTACTTGCTTCTAGGTAAAATGGATAAACAAAACTACGACTTTCAAAACTATTTTTAGGTTGATAGATAATTTCTAATTCTACCATTCCTCTAATCGGATCTGGGTTCGTTCGGACTTCTTTGAGAATAATACGCGGTTCCCACATTTCTAAAGCTTCTTCGACATAGAGACGCAGAAGTAAAAGGGTTTCACGGTTCAGCGGTGCAAATACCAATTCTGAGAGGCGAGAACCAAAATCAGGACGATAAACTCGTTCTCCAATATCGGTAGTGAGGATAATCCAAATAGACTCTTCAATATTGCGAGTGGATGAACTGAGCAATACTCCTCCAGTAACACTGGTTTGACCCGGAAAGGCGATGCCCGATCCGATATAATCTTGAGGTTGATTGTTATTTGCAAGGGGCATTTTGGTCTTTAATTATCATTAATTGAATTACCAATGCTTACTATATTAAGCTATATCTAGAGTCAGCAAAAGTCTTTTTATTAACTCAAGCTAAAAATTTGGGAAGTGGCCATGAATCCAATTGACAAATCGCAGCACTTTCACGCAATTTATAAGCAAACTGAGGAACTAACTGAACTGGGTGATAGTCGTTTGTCCCAAGAGACAGTTGAGTCGATTTTATCAATTGCTCAAGTAATGACAAAAATTGGGCAAAACTGCAATGGTTTCCAAGTAGAAATTCAACAACAGTTAGAACCTCGTGCTACAGCCGTTAATCAAATTGAAACATTAAAGAAAGTTCAAGAACAATTAAGCCGAATTATTGAAGTTACTCAAGGCAGTGCTAGACCATCAAAAACGATTCAAGATTTAATTTTATCCTTGGATAAATGGCGAGAAAATTTTATAGCCATGCTGCATAAAATTGAAATAGCCGAACAAGAAGTGCGAGTTAAACAAAAAAGATTAAATCTTGATTTAGAGTTAAAGGATATGCAAAATAAAGTTCTTAATAGCTCCTATAATAACACTCAAAAACTAGAATTATTAAAAGAGTTATTAAACTTTGAACAAAAATTACAATCTTTCCCAAATTCATTTCAGGGAGTTGTAAATTGGAAAGATTTAGAACAAGAGATCGACCAATTAACAGAACAAGTACAGGCTGTAAAAATTGAATTATAGCGCTAGGGAATAGGGAATAGGGAATAGTAAATTGTCAAAGGGTTTTCCGACGGAATGCTGCGCAAACAGGATTTAGAAATGTCAAGAGCCTTAATAAGTAGCGCTATATAATAAATATATTTTCTGAAAAATTGGGAATTATCGCCCTAGAAATAACTTGGTAGTTTAGTAAAAAGTTTTCTTTCACAATCTTAAGTTATTCGTTAATTAAAGCCTGATTTAGCTTCTGACAATGCACATCGTTAGGTAATTTATCCAAAGTTCAATAACCCAACGAAACTTTAGAATAAAAATTAGAAATTTTAAACTGATTAATGAAACAGAATCTTGGCAAAAGTTACAAAATAATGGCTGTGATTATAATGATTCCGTGGCTGGTATTTGGTTTAGCAATACCTGTCTCCTCCCAACTTCCTAAAGTAGTAAAAAAATTACAGCAAAAAGGAGAATGTCGTGGTTGTAATTTGAAAGACACAGATCTTCGGGGTTTATTTCTTCAGAATGTAGATTTAAGGAAAGCAAAACTCAGAGGAGCAAATCTTAGAGGGGCAAATTTGATGAATGCTGACCTCCGAAAAGCTGATTTACGAGATGTCGATCTGCGAGATACAAATCTACAAAATGCTGACTTACGCCAAGCAAAATTAGCAGGAGCTAACCTCATAAATACTCAATTAGATGAAGAATTAGTCGATCCAAAATGGTATCTAGTTTGGCAAATTGTCAATCATTCAAAAGCTTGGACACAGGACTTAAGCGGTCAAAATTTAGCAGGTGCTAATTTAGAGAATGTTAACTTCAGCAAAACTCAACTGGTAAAAACCAATTTAGAAGGTGCAAATCTTAAGGGAGCCAAACTAGATAATGCAAATTTGACCTATGCTAAACTGCGACGAGCCAATTTATTTGTTGCGAATTTAAGTCATGCAGAATTGAGTTATGCCGATTTAGGATATACTGACCTTAGTTATGCAAATTTAAGCCATGCGAATTTAAGTTATGTAGATTTGAGTCATGCAAATGTTAACTATGCCAACTTCAGTCATGCAAACTTAAAAGGAATTAACTTAAATAAAGTTGTTATAGAGAATGTTAATTTTACAGATGTTAAGGGACTTCCTAGAATTTACAATAGACATCTCCAGAAACGAGGGATTAGGGAGTAGGGAGCATGGGGAGTAGGGGAGTAGGGGGAGTAGGGGAGTAGGGGAGTAGTAATTTTTTTGCTATACTCAGCAGCGAAAATACTAACTTTTTGATTTTTCGGGAACCGTGCATTAAGAGCTGAAACAGGCGTACTTTTTACCGACCTAAAAAGGCTAAAACCTGTTATCTGTAAATACTTTGAGATTTAATCTGCAAGCAGGCTTAATGCTAGAGAAGCTGTAATTTAGTGCCAAGCTCAACCAAAACCCTTGCCAAACAAAGCTTGTATAACTAAGTTGTTAATTGCTTGTTGGCTACCACTCATTGTATTTTTCAGGTTTTAATTTCATGCTTATTGGTAAACATGAAAAACCATATACTTCATGCCAGGCAAGCTTTTTTTAGATTTTGAGAGTTTTACTGAAATCAGTTAGCAACTACAAGTTGGCACTAAAAATCAGCTTCTCTAGTTTTAGCCCTCATTGGGGTCTATTCCCAAATCCTCACAAACTCCTATCAAGATTTCCTTTGCAGTACCCGGTGCCAGAGTTGCCACAGGAAGTCTTTCAGATTTTAGAGATTGAGCGATCGCTTCACAGAGATTTGATTTACCTGAGCTTGCCTCCCCAGTTATGTATAAAGATTGCCCTTTTTTCAATAAACCAACTATTTTTTCCTTTAAGTGACTTCTTGGATGAATAGAATTAGAATTATTGTTTCCTCCTGATACTTTCGGAGCTAATCCATTTCTGGTCAAAATTGAGCTGTTTATCATTCTATTGTGAGCCTTATAAGCATTTTTGCTTAATCTAACACAGACTCAAAAAAAGGCTGCAATTTTGTTATTAATGTTTTCTTAATAATATGCTGAGGGCGTATTGGCAACCAATTGGTCACAATATGCTGATTACCAGAAAATATGGAAAATATGGAAGTGTAAAAAATTTTTCTAATTTTGATTTATCAGGCTTCTTTTAATTAAACTCTTCGTAATTTGTCAAAAAATAGTTCAAGCATAGGCTAATTTTTAGGGCTTAATAGCCCTTTTTTTTGTGCCAAATTTTCTATTTCAGCAAACACTTGTTACTTTTTTTACTTTTTGTGATTATGATTTACCTGAGCTTACTTGTCCACTTATAAATAAAGATTTTTTTAATAATTTGACTATCTTTTTTAAGCAATATTTCCTTGAGAAAGGCAAAATAAAGACAATCTTTGTCTTGTCTTTATTTTAGCAATTTGATTATTTTTTTTAAGCTATTTGTCGTAGTTTATTTCGTTGACAAAATAAACTGCATAGCTAATAATACTTAAGAATTATTACTTAGCTATTCGGTGATAGTTAATTAAAATTACACAGATAAGCACAGAAATACACAAACACAAAATGGCTAATATAGTTGGTACAAACGGAAACAATTTTCTTAGGGGAACTAACCGTAGCGACAATATCAGGGGTTTGGGTGGCAATGACCGTCTTTTAGGCCGTAGGGGCAATGACAGACTTTCCGGTGGTACTGGCAAGGACACCCTTTCTGGTGATGCTGGCAATGACACCCTTAACGGTGGTACTGGTAATGACACTCTTAACGGTGACCGTGGTAATGACAGGCTTAACGGCGGTT
The DNA here is from genome assembly GCF_050016015.1 of Dapis hubbardiae BLCC-M172. Taxonomy (NCBI): domain Bacteria; kingdom Bacillati; phylum Cyanobacteriota; class Cyanophyceae; order Oscillatoriales; family Microcoleaceae; genus Dapis; species Dapis hubbardiae. The sequence continues at coordinate 53,540 of NZ_JBNHEQ010000220.1, read as the reverse complement.
TTGGCAATGACAGACTTTCCGGTGGTACTGGCAAGGACAGGCTTAACGGCGATTTTGGCAATGACACCCTTAACGGTGGTACTGGTAATGACACTCTTAACGGTGACCGTGGTAATGACAGGCTTAACGGCGGTTTTGGCAATGACAGACTTTCCGGTGGTACTGGCAAGGACACCCTTTCCGGCAGTACTGGCAAGGACACCCTTTCCGGCGGTACTGGCAATGACATTCTTAACGGTGGCAGGGGTGATGACATCCTTAACGGTGGCAGGGGTGATGACATCCTTAACGGTGGCAGGGGTGATGACATCCTTAGAGGTGGCTTCGGCAAAGATATTTTTAGACTTTCCCGTGGACATGGGACTGATATCATTTTAGATTTTAGGGCACAAAACGAGAAGATAGACTTAGTTGGTTTATCGAGTGATGACTTAAATCTTGTTGCAAGTGGTAACAACACATTATTAAAAGTTATTGGCACTGGAGAGGTGCTAGCCCAACTTAATAATGTAAGCGTAGCAGATTTGGATTCATCAAATTTCATTTGATTAAATTTTTAATAGTTTGTCAAGAAATAGTCCAAGCGTAAATTAATTTTCAGGGTTTAATAACCCTTTTTTTTGTGCCAAAATCCTTAGAAAATTTTCAGCGTCTTGGTCAGACAGCGAATTAAAAATCTTTGATAAAGACTTAGAATTTACATCCCTCTTTCCGGCTTTAAAGTCGTGAACTCTTGAGTATGTCAAACCACTTCTCTCTGTAATTTTTTTTAATGATTCTTGAGACTCTTTAAGGGTGGTTCTCATAGCTTCAGCAAACATATCTTTTTTCGGTTTGTCTTTTTAGTGAATAATATATTTGGCTTAATGCTAGAGAAGCTGTAATTTAGTGCCAAGCTCAACCAAAACCCTTGCCAAACAAAGCTTGTATAACTAAGTTGTTAATTGCTTGTTGGCTACCACTCATTGTATTTTTCAGGTTTTAATTTCATGCTTATTGGTAAACATGAAAAACCATATACTTCATGCCAGGCAAGCTTTTTTTAGATTTTGAGAGTTTTACTGAAATCAGTTAGCAACTACAAGTTGGCACTAAAAATCAGCTTCTCTAGTTTTAGCCCAAGCCCTAATTAGGACACGCTAACTAGCTTTTCTTTTTGTCCAAAATCAAAGATTTTTAGTTTTATTGAGGGCTATCTATCTGACTAATACCAACTACGAGTTTGGATTAATTTTTTTAATTTCTCTAACCCACTCTCGACGACTGAAATGTTCTAAATTCAAAATATTTTCTAAAGACCAATGAAAATGAAAAGCAAGATAAGCTACCTCCTCACGGAGTTGTTCTGAGGGGTAGCTTATGACTCCCCCGACAGTGCTAAATCAACTCTAAAATTATGATTACATTGAGGACATTGAACTCCAAAATAAGCGTGATTTTGTTGATTAATCCGATTATAAAACTCCCGCAAATAAGCCAGATCCACTGTAAATAAATTTTCTAATATTTCTGGTGTTAATGAGGATAAAGTTCCTAACAGAGTAATCACTCTTGACAAGCGAACTAAAACACTATATATAGGTTCAGTTTGAGCGCGACTATTTTTCTGAACAATAATTTCGTCTTTTGCTGTGGCTAACCGCATTATGCCTTGACGATGAATATTTCCTTCCTCATCAATTAATCCTTTTGGGAGTGTAAAATTGAATTCTGTTGGGGGTATGTTTGAAGAGATCATTCTTCTTTTTGATTACTTAAATTATTTTCTTCTAAATCGTTAATATTACGATAAAAATTAATTAAATAGTCTAAATCACAAGCATATAAATTTTCAATAATCACAGGATTAATCTCATCTAATGCACCAAGACGAGTTACAACCCTAGATAAAATTATCACTGTTGCATAAGCAGGGTTTAACTTCACACGGGGATCGCGCAGAGGCACAATTTCATCAATTGCTTTTGCTAAACGCATAATTCCAATCCGATGAACATTGCCATCAGAATCCAAATATCCTTTGGGTAAAGTAAATTCAAACTCGGTTTGCCACATTAGAAACTTGGGTTCGCCTTAAGATTTCAACTGCTAATTCTAGTTCTTCAATTTCAATCTCGCTACTGTTTGCACTGACATCCATTGCACTATAACGAGTTGGCCATGCCCCTCTAAATTCAAACCGAGCTTGTTCATCACCTGCTTGATCGTAGATGACAAGAGAACCATCCCGCAATTGTTGGCCCCAGTTCCCCTCTTCCACAGCATTAAACCACTTCCAAAGGGTTAGGGAATTAGTCATACCTCGTCGTAAAACAATGTTCTCCGTCTTGGCGTAACCGGGAATTTTTGTCCGAACAATTCGGCCTACTTTAGCAGGTTTACTGCCCCATTGTTGGGGCGTAACCTCACAAAATTCAACGACTTCCTGAGAACGTTTAAATCCTTTACATTCCAGAAATATCGCATCTACAGGTTCTTCACTGCCATCTAATTTAAGTTCTAAATAGAAACGGGAAGCTGTTAGCATTTCCGGAAGTTTACCCACAGCCCCGTTTAATCCTTGAGTGTTGTTTTTCGGCATTCTATTGAACTCGCTTGACTCCCTCGTGAACTATTTCCAAGCTTTCATTTGCCATGTTCGTATCTCCAGCAGAAAAACTGGGGCCTTCATATTTACAAGGATAGGCATTGACAATTTCCCAGCGGGCTTGAATATTTCCCCCCTGGTCATAGGCACTAACAGAAGCTGCTTTTCGATTGCTATCCCAGGATGAAGTTCCTCCATCATTTGTGTTGCAGTCTTTGTACCAGGTATAGAGGTCTTTGTCAGTGGTTGCCACTAACTTCACTGTGACATTGCTAAATTTTTCATTAGTCGGTGTAGCTTGACGGGTTTTTTTACCTTGTTTGGTAGAACCCAACACACCCCCGTCTCCAGCGACAGGAGACTCAACCGACAAACCTGCAACCTCTAGAATTTGCTTTTCTGTAATGCCATCAGCCTCAAAGTAAAATTTACAGGCAGTCAGCAATTCACCCATAATGCTTCAACTCCTTTTAACGTAGAAAAAATGATTGAATTATCTATACAAATTAATTTTTGCCTCACAAAAAAATGTGATTGAATCTTTGGAAATATATTTATTAGCATCTCCAGAAAAGAGGGAACAGGGAACAGGGGAAAATAATTGATCAATTATCAATAATAATTGATTTTATTTTTTATTTTTGGAGATGTCTATTCCAGTTAAGATTGAAACACTTAACCTTTAATCCTTTTAAATCAGGGATTTAGCCGTCTCATTTTTATTTGAAACGACTATAATTAGCAACCTGTTAAGTTTGTGTCTTTTATTGGTTCGGTGCCCATTGACTAATGCGAATCACAACAAACTCTGCTGGACGCACTGGCCTTACACCCACTTCAATATAAAGCATACCCATACGCATAGTATCTTCTGAGTTCAGTTCACCATCACACTTGACGTAAAATGCCTCTTCCGGTGAACCACCAAATAAGGCCCCTTCTCGCCAAATGCGTTCTAGGAAGTTGCTGACAGTACGCCGAACTCGCGCCCATAGGTCTTCATCGTTGGGTTCAAACACTACCCATTGGGTTCCTAATTCAATTGACTTCTCAATATAGCTCATCAGTCGTCGTACACTAATGTAGCGCCAGAGAATATTATCGGGTTCTACTAATGTCCGTGCCCCCCATACTCGAATTCCACGGTTAGGGAAGCGACGAATACAGTTAATTCCCAAGGGATTCAACATTTCCTGTTCGCGGAAATTGGTGTCGTAGGCCATATTAATTACGCCTTTGGGAACTACGTTAGCGGGTGCTTTATAAACCCCACGACTTTCATCGGTTTGACACCAAATTCCCATCATGTGACCCGAAGGAGGCACATAAATGCCTTTACCATTATCTCTAGGATTAGGAACTTGAATCCAAGGATAATAAAGAGCAGCAAATTGAGAACGACGGCCAAATTGATCTAACCAATCTTTTACATCTTGGGGCTTATTCTGTTCTGGCAAAACTGGATCGTCTCCCCGTCTGACCTTAACTGGAGGAGCATCTAATACTGCCATACGATAGGGTGGACTTGGAGCCGCATTTTCACAGCCTATGAGCATCATTTCCATGATACCGTGAACTTGTTCTAGGTTAAGCATCCCCCGTTGATAGGCTAACATCATATCTGGGCAGGCTACCATTGCCACTTCATCAATTTCATACAAGCCTTGAATTCCGGTTCGACCTTTACGCGCCCCATAGGTCTTGCGGTAAAGCTGGTCAACAGGATAAACTTCTGGGGGAGGACTAACTTCGTAGGAACCATTAGCAGGCCGGCGAGACAAGGCCATACCTTCAGAAGAAAGCACTTCAACATTGATGTATTGTGATTCTTGTAAAGCCGTTTCTACAAAAACTCCTGCTTCTGGTTCGGCACTCATGGATAGATGACGATAAACTGCATCAACTTGCTGTTCTTGTCCCTCAACGGTTCTCACTTCCTTTAATATATTTTCGCCCTGCATCAGGGTCAGCTTGAAGTATTCTCCCGTATCGAAGGGTTCCTCATCTGGGTCATCGGTCGGTAATGGATCATCAGGTTGCACAAGAACATTAATCCGGCCATTTTCCTGTTCCTCGGGCTTAATGCTAAAGGATAATGACGGCTTCTGACTTACTGTTTTTACTTCTGTTAGAGCTGGCCTTTCCTCTGTTGCAGTTTTTTTACTAGCAGGTAAAGGCAACTGAGTGCCAAGACTTACCACCCAGCAACGACCCCCACCATTTTCAAACCATCCCCTAACTGCAAATGGTAGATAAGCTCCAAAGTCAGTAAATCCATCTGAACCAGGCTTGCCAAAACACTCTAAATACTGACTCCAGTCGGTAATTAGTTGTGGTTCAAATAGTTGTGCATCCCCCCGTATATCTTCTGTAAAGCCTACAAATCCAGCAACACTCAGGCTGACCCCTTGAATGGGGCGACTGCCACGCTCAATTTCTTCAACATATACACCAGGCGCAGAGTAGTCTAGGCGAGCCATATCTAAAATTGTCCTTATCTAGTCTGACATTATTTGTGAACTAAGCTGTCTAGCATTCAGATTGAAATACCCAAAACAGCAAAGGAATAGCAGAAGATGGAAGATTGATAATTCTAATTAAGAATGTCGAACAGCTTATTCGACTCGAAATTTTAACCTCCACCTAAAGCCATTGAAAATTGCTATAACTTGATTTAATATCGTCTAAAATTTTTCTCAAAAATTTAGTGTCTTAATTTTATTTTAAAGTAAAACTTAATTGCAGCAAACTTTGTAAAAAATCTTAATATGATAAAGTTGTCAAGAAATTATAGCGGTGTTCACAAAGGTAGACGACAAAACTTCTTTTTATGAATTTAGAATTTAGAATTTAGAATTCAGAATTATTAAATTAAGGAATTGTAGCGGTTTTCCAGAAATGTTAAAACTTCTGCCTTCTACCTTCAAGCAAAAATCTCTGTACTTTATATTAATGAAAACTGCTATAAATCTTGATTATTTACAGAATTGGATACATAAATTGGATACAAGATACAGAAATTGGATACAAACTCCTTAAATACTCCCTAGAATTTATGAGCAACCATCTTGCCATTGCTACCGTTACCGCAGTTCTGCAACGAATGTTACAGACAGGAATCGTGGATGATGTTCCAGGTGCTCAAGTTACAACCTTGCGACCAGATAGCCCAGGGAGTGGAATGCCTGATGTAGGGGTTAATATATTTCTTTATCAAGCTAGCCCTAGTCCAGCCTGGCGTAATACAGATCTACGCCCCCGTCGTCCCAAAGAAAATTTAATCAAACAGGCTCAAGCGGGACTTGATTTATTTTATTTATTAAGTTTTTATGGTAACGAACAGGAACTAGAACCCCAGCGTTTATTAGGAAGTGCAATCCAAACTGTTGTCGATCAACCTATATTAACGCCAGAAATTATTCGCAGTGTCACAGAGAGTTCATCATTCAGATTTTTAGCTAACTCAACTTTAGATCAACAAGTACAAATGGTACAATTTGTGCCAATTCAGATGAATTCAGAAGAGCTTTCCCGCATCTGGTCTATTTTCTTTCAAATTCCCTATATTCTTTCTTTTGCCTTTAAAGCTACTGCGGTTTTAATAGAAGGGGACAAAATTGGCAAAGCACCCTTACCCGTGCGTTCTCGTGAATTTTCTACGGTGCTTAATCGCCCCTCTATTGACAAATTTGAAAATTCAGACGGCAGGAACAAACCTATTATAATGACAAATACTTTAACTATTCAAGGGAAAGAACTCTTAAATGAAAACGTCAGAGTACAAATTGGAAAAGCTAGAGTCACTCCTCAAGTTGTTAGTGATATGGAAGTAAAAGTGGATTTGGCCACACTTTTACCTCAAGAACGGGAGCAGCTTAAAGCTGGAGTACAAGGGCTACAAATTGTTCATTTGAAATCAATACCGCAACGTGTTATTGAATCTAATGCATTACCTTTTATTCTTTGTCCAGAAATAAAAATTGGTGATTTAGAAGATTTAGAAAATTTGGGAGATGATTTGTATTCAGCCAAGTTAACCATTCATGTAGACTTGATAGTTGAACCTGCTCAAAGATTATTTTTGCTTTTAAATAGTCTATCAAGTGAAAATTTAGAGTCTTTAATATTGCCTGGAAAAAAACGTCGTAAAGCTTCTCATACTATTCACTTTTCACTCCCCAAAATAAAAAATGGTGATTACCTAGTTCGAGTTCAAATTGACGGTGCAGAAAGTTCTTTAACTGTTGAGAATAACCGATATTCAGGGCCATTAATTCATATTCCATAACTTCTATTACTTTTGAAAATTGTATGGATATCTACTCAACTTTATTGGCAATGTTAGAACCAATTCGCCAAAAACTACAAGAACGAGCTAATCAATTACAAGGTAAATCTAATATACAATCAGATACAACAGATAAATCACAATCTAATTCAACTCACTTATCCGAATGCTCGACTCTTAATTATCTTTGTCATAGATTTAATCTATCTCGGTGTGAGCGGGAAATTATATTACTTTGTGTTGGTATGGAACTCGATCCTCTCTGGCCTTCTGAATGTGCAGATGCTCAAATTAATACCCAATATAATTTTCCCACTTTTAGTCTAGCTCAAAGTATTTTTGAAAGAGTTGATATGGATGTGTTCGCTCCAGAATCTCCGTTAAGATACTGGAAATTAATAGAAATAGAACTTGGGTTAGCCTTAACCCTAAGTCGTTTAAAAATTGACGAACGTATTTTTCATTTTCTAGTAGGAACAAATCAGCTAGATGAACGATTAATTAGTATTATTAAACCTATCGTTACTAATGAAAATTTAGTTAATTCTCATCAGGAAATTGTTAAACAAATTATTTCCGTTTGGAATTATACTTTGAACCCTACAGCTACAGATAGTCTATTAACGTCGAAAAGTCTGGATTATGCCTCCTCAATTTTTAGGAAAAAAGTAACTCACAGTCATCCAGAATTAAGTAGTTTGGAGAGTAAAGAAGAAGATTTAGATATACATATTAACCAGATATCATATTTACCAATAATTCAACTATATGGTAATGAAACAAATGCAAAAATAGCTATTGCTGCTACAATTTGTCATCAGTTAGAACTTAAGCTATACAGAATTTCATCACAGGTTATCCCCACTAATTTGAATGAAGTATATCAACTAATTAAACTCTGGCAAAGAGAGGCAATATTGAATCAAGCAGCTCTATTTTTAGAAGTTAATCAAGCAACTTCAATAGATATCAGCCAGGAAAATGCCATTACCTATTTTATTGAAGAAATTGATAGTCCTTTAATTGTCAGTCGTCAAGATAGAAAACCTCAACAACATCGTCAAGTGATAATGTTTGAAGTGAATAAACCTAACACTCTAGAACAACGAAATATTTGGGATCAAACTTTCAGAGAACAAGAAATTAATCTGGATGGTTTCGTTGAGCAACTGGTGGCTCAGTTTAATTTCAGTGTGACAGAAATTCAGTCTATAAGTCAACAAATCTCCGCATTAATATCTTCCGATTTATCATTAGAATCTATTGATAAAAATCAACCAATTACTCAGAAAATTTGGCAGATTTGTCGTAGTCACGCTCAACCTCAAATCAATGAACTGGCTCAACCTATTCAAGCTGCAGCTAGTTGGGATGATTTGGTGCTTCCTGAACTCCAAAAACAAACCTTAAAAAATATTGCGACTCATCTAAAACAACGCATAACAGTTTATGAACATTGGGGATTTGTGCAAAAAGGCAAACGAGGTTTAGGAATTACTGCGTTATTTTATGGAGCGAGTGGAACTGGGAAAACAATGGCGGCAGAAGTAATAGCTAGAGAATTGCGTCTAGATTTATATCGAATAGATCTGAGTTCTGTTGTCAGTAAATATATTGGGGAAACTGAAAAGAATTTGAGACAGGTTTTTGATAAGGCAGAAACGGGAGGCGCAATTTTACTCTTTGATGAGGCAGATGCTTTATTTGGAAAACGGAGCGATGTTAAAGATAGTCGTGATCGCTATGCTAATTTAGAAGTTAGCTATCTTTTGCAACGCATGGAAGCTTATCGCGGGCTGGCAATTTTAACCACAAATTTAAAGGAAGCAATTGATAATGCCTTTATGCGCCGAATTAGATTTGTAGTGAAGTTTCCGTTACCTGATGTAACTCAACGTACAGAAATTTGGCGACGAATTTTTCCCAAAGAGACACCCACAGCAGGGTTAGATTTCAGGAAACTTGCAAAGTTAAATCTTCCTGGGGGAAATATTCGTAATATTGCTTTAAATGCAGCATTCTTAGCAGCAGATTTGGGAGAACCTGTAACAATGGCACATCTTTTGCAAGCCACAGAAAGTGAGTATGCAAAACTCGAACGTCCTCTAACTGACACAGAAGTTAAGGGATGGGTATAGAATTAGATTGGTTCTGTTGCAATGCAAAGAAGAAGGAGAGTGTCTAATGGGCTTAAAACTAGATAAACTGTAATTATAATTGAAACTTAGTTTGAGAGAAGGTGAAAAAATTGCTGTCGATGTTGAAGTTCCAGGTGAAAATGCGGGTTGGCCATTGTTTGGAAAAGTTATAGGTCAATTTACTAATGCTTCTCGATATTTTTGCTTTAAAGTACGCTGCTCAAACCAATTATCCCATATTAAGATACTGAAAAGTCTATTTATGGGGTATTTATAGAGAATCTGTCGTTTAGTGCCAACTAATTTTATAATCCTTTTAATGCAAGGTTTTTGACCCGGATTTCTCACAAATTGGAGTTTAGAAAGAGTTGGACTTTTGACTTCTGACTTCTAACTTCTGCTATAGCTTCAACTTTTGGAGACTCAAGAAGAACAGCAATTACTTCAATTTTACTTGCAACTGAGCGTTGAAAAAGCTATTATTATACTATAATTAACTTCCCTGGGGGGAAGTCCCGCGCTCTCCCGGAGGGGAGCGTCGGGATGAAAGCCAGGGCAAAGAGTCGGATATCTCCACAAATGAAATGTTCCGATCCCCTTGACAAGCTAGGAGGTATTTTGTTACATTTGAGGTCAACACAGGGGGAGGACATCACCTCTGTCAAAACAGCGGTCAGTTTTTTTTCTGACTGAATAATCCTGCTTTGTCGCGTAAGCGCAACGTCGGGAATATGTCAATTTATTCTCTAAGTCATGGGTAAACCAGCCGCGAGAGTTACAGATAATGTATCCCATCCAATTCCGCCCGTTTTAACAGGTAGCCCCGGTAGCCTCAATGTTTTAATAGGAAACTTACCTGCGTGGCGCGGTATGCCTTCTGGTTCTGGTGCAGGCTTACAGATGGCAAAAAAGGCATCTGATGCTGTGATTAAAGCAGCAGAAACCGCAACTAAGGCGGCAGTTGGAACCCTTGGATTACCAGCCGCAAAAGCCGCTGAAGAGGCTACAAAAACGGCACAATTAGCCACAATGAGTAGCACAATTACGAGCAGTGCTGGGGGTGCGGATATTCATGTCTGTTCGACTCCTTCACCCATTCCTCCCCATGGCCCTGGAATTGTCATAGATGGCAGCAAAACCGTTTTGATTAACGGTCTACCCGCTTGCCGTCAGGGTGACACATTGCAGGAAGCCATTGGGCCACCCAATAAAATCACACGCGGTTGCATGACCGTTCTGATTGGTGGGTAAATTCTGTCTATGTAGCACTGATGTGAAAATTAGTCGGCTTGTGACATCAACTCGAAAGGTTCTAACTTTTCATGTTCAATTGCGATCGCTTGCCCCAGGTTAGATTAATTGGCGATCGCATATTCTTTAATATCCTGACGAGTGCAGCCTGCGCTTGCAATGATACCAATGAGATATTTAACTCCTCCGGCGGGAAGTCCCGCTCTCTCCCGTAGGGGAGCGCCGGGAGTATGTCAATTTAACTTAATCAATCCTCCCTTAACAGTAATATCCCTATTTGCTTTAATATTAATCTCCCCAGTCGCTTTTATATCAATATTGCCTCCTGAATTCAGGCTAATTCCTGTATTATCCATCTTGATCGTATGACTAGGCGTTTTCAATTCAATATAGTTATTTTGATCATCTAATCGTAATTCGTGACCACCATTTGTTTGAACTTCCACAAACTTTTCACTATCATTTAATCGAATCTGATGTCCGGCAGTTGTCTCAATATAAACTCCTGCCTTACTATTTCCTTTATCTTCTTCAATAAACTGAATTTGATGACCTGTTCTTGTTTTAAAGGTTCGCACCCGGACATTACTATCTTGAACACTTTCATTAATATGTGTAGGAGGCATATCTTGACCGTTCCAAACCCCACCTAAAATATAAGGGCGATGAATATTTCCATGTTCAAATGCAACTAATACTTCATCATTAATTTCTGGTAAACAGTCAAACCCTCGATCTTTTCCTGCGCCAATTGCTACCATTCTTGCCCAGTGGCTAGCATGAGCATTTTCTCCAGTTTGAGGTGTTAGGGTGGGAAACCAAACTTTGACTCGTCCTAAGGCTTCTGGGTCTTGGTTGTCAGTGACAATTCCCACTAAAAAAGTTTGTCCGGGTTGCAGACGAGTGGGGGGAGAAAGGGTTGTTAATAAATCACCACCGCGCAATCCACGAACACTAAATTCAGTTGTATAAACCCTTTCAAAGTAAGTATGACGAGTCTCGGTTACATAGTACGAACCACTGTGTTTTCCTAAATCTTCTAATCTCACATTTAGTCCGGGTCGAATTTCAGGATTTCCCTCAGCGTGAGCATCTGCATAAACAAACTGTCCACCTAATTCATCAAATAAAGCAGAGGCGATCGCGTCCGCTTCTTTGGGGGTAGAAATCGGTTGATCGATAACATGAACAGTTGGCTTTACTGGTTTTCCTTTAAATCCAGAAATTGCCACACTTCCTTTCCCGTTGCCAGTTTCCGTTAACACCTTTTCATAATTTCGAGTCGAAACAATTGGCTTTTTTTGTTTATAGTCCCAAGCTCTAACATTAACTTCTTTCACCTGTTCTGCGCTAGTAACTCGAACTCGAAAACTATGTATATCCTCCAGCCATTTTAGTTGAATGATTTGAGTTGTTTTGGGGCGACGAAAATTCAATTTACCATCTTGAACAAATAGTTCAAAACCAATGCGAGCGGCTCGTTCTCGCATAAATTCCATATTGGTTTGATGATTTTGAAAAACATAGTCATGGGGAATTCCACTTTCATCAATTTGACCCGGTTCAATTAAAACCTCAGCTAGAATCTTTTTGACAATATCACTATCTGTCATTCCTTGAAATGAACGATTCCATTGTCCTCGATATAGACGATGTGAAATATCGTAACCCCGAATCACAATAGGTGCTTGTGATTGTTCCGTGAAATGGGTTTCAATAGCTGTAATTTCTCCTTCTATTAAATAGTCTTGTTTTTCTTCGCTAAACTCTTCAGATTCTGTTGTACTTGCGCTAAAGCCAATTTTTACTGTTTTACCAATTTTTAGCAGCTCTTGATGTTTCCACTCTCTTTCATCTTTATCCCCTGGAAAGTAGTCATTTCTAATAACAATTGTGAACATTGCTGGCAGGTGCAAACTTTCTTCAACAATAATTTGGACAATATCTTCCATAACAGACTTCATCTTTGCAGGTGATTGACCTTCAATATAAAGCAGGGGTAGTGCAACATAATTATCTGATTTGGGTGGATAATTTTCGGATTTCATGGCAAATATTAAGATTCTGTTGCAAAAAGACAAAAAGACAAAAATCTGAGTAGGATTTTAGGTGCAACGAAGATAGCAACGTATACACAACAAAATCATTTCAGGAAAAAAGTGACACTATTGGAAATATTGTTTAGGGTTTCTCAAGGGACTAGAAGAAGGAATTATAAAGTGAATTTTATAATTAATTATACACTACTCCTTCTTTATTTATAACATAAGCTTAATATTTGTAAACATCTGTACATAGCCATTCATTAATTGATAATTGATAATTGATAATTACCTCTCCCTTTTAGGGAGAGGATTGACGAATAAGGAAAAGATTTATTTTTTTCCCCTTGAAAGGGGAGGCTTCAAGGCGTGAATGATCTAATTATTTAATTGTTTAATTATTAATTATTTCGGTAAATAAACTTAGCTGGTAATGTTCGCTTTTTCCCCATGATTCTGCTGTAGCTGGATTATTAAGTTCCTTTTCTTTAATGATAGCTGCTAATAACTGTTTTAACTTTTCTAAGTTTAACTGTTCTAAATATTCTAATTGTTTTAACTGTTTGAAGTCTAACTGTTTTAGCTTTTTTAACTGTTATTTTGACTGTTATTCTAACTTTTTAAACTTTTCCCCAAGCGAAGTAAGTTATGGGTATTTAACTTGATAATCAGCAACTTATCATGGAACAATAGCTTTTAATAACTTTTCCTCAACAGAAGTAAGTGTTATTCTTTACCCATGGTTTGCTAATCCAACAAAACTATTATATTTGTCGGTCATAGTTTTTCAGATTTTAGGAATGCCGTTAATATTATCAGGACTTACGCAAAGGCACTATATATAGTGTTAAGTCAAAATGGTTCTTTCTGTATTGCTACTCCTTATTAGGTTCCCCTTAGCGATCGCCTAAATAAAATTCGTGAGGGGCACTCATACGCGCTAATATAGTTGATTTTTCCTCTATGTAGATGTTGCTAATTGTCAAGAAATTTGGCCAAAATACTCGCCCTTATTATAGAATAATACTGTTGTTGATTTGAGCTAACTAAATGAATTTTAACTATATTGATTATTGTCAGTATTTACTCAACTCTCATACAAATTATACCATTACAAATTTAGCAAATCACCTAGAAAACGTTAGCCATGATCGGATAAATCGTTATTTAAAAATAGAAAAAATTGATGACCAAGATGTATGGAAAAATGTTCAAAAAGAAATTGTAACTAACACAGAAGGTTATTTAATCTTTGATGATACAGTTCTCAACAAGGAACATGGTAATAAAATTGAGTTAGTTCGGCGACAGTACAGTGGCAATGAACATAAAGTAGTTCGTGGTATAGGAATAGTAAATTGCATATATTTCAATCCCCAAATTGAGCAATTTTGGATAATAGACTATCGGATTTATGACCCAGATAGTGACAAAAAAACTAAAATAGATCATGTAGAAGAAATGATATTAAATGTGGTCTCTAAGAATAAATTATCATTTAAAACTGTACTAATGGATAGTTGGTATGCAACAAAAAGATTAATGGGATTGGTAGATAACTTAGGAAAAATTTATTACTGTCCCTTAAAAATAAATCGTCTGGTAGATGATACTGGTGGAGTAAATAAATATAAAAAGATTGGAGAATTAAGTTGGAATGAATCAGAAAAAATATCAGGCAAGATAATTAAAATAAAAGGTTTTCCAAGAGATAAAAAAGTAAAACTATTCTGGGCAACTGTTTCTACCAACAGAACAGAATATATTGCTACTAATGACTTAAGTCAATCTTCAGTAGATGCTGTAGAATTTGAGTCTCACACTAGATGGAAGATTGAGGAATTTCACAGAGAAATTAAACAATTAACAGGTATAGAATTTTGTCAATGCCGTCTCAGGCAAATTCAAAAAAATCATATAGCCTGTGCTATGTTAGTCTGGAATTTTTTAAAAAGATTAGCAGTGAAAATAGGAAAAACTATTTATAAAGTCAAACACGAATTACTCTCAGATTATCTGAGGAAAGAACTGAAGAAGCCGACAATAAAATTCAGGACTATTTTTATTTGATAGGTATTTTTTACCCTGGTTTTAAAAATGGTACTTGTCTGGAGGCGTTGGCGGAGCCTAGCGGCAGCTATATCGCTACAAATTTTTAAGCGATCGCTCTATTGAGTAGACACTATATATAGTGTCTTTGCGTAAGTCCTGATTATAAATGATAAGTTTGTAGTATTGCTCTAGCCATAACTATAGATAGGGCTAGAGCAATACTACGAGCTTAAATTTAATTTTGGAATAATTTAATCTTTATAACAGTCTAAAAGCAAAAAAATATGGTATCATTTTCAATTCATTAACAATTTAGAGAGTAAAATCACCAATGCCTAAAAGCGAAACCAGGAATGAAGTAGAAGTTCGTTCACAAAAAGTCGATCAATTACGCGCCCAAGGAATAGACCCCTATCCTAGTAAAGCTTATCAGCGATCGCACACCACTAAACAAGTTATCGATCTATTTTCTCCACCAGCGAAGGAATTAGAAGCAGGAGAAACAGACCCCGATGAAAAATTATTAAAAGTTTGCGGTCGAATTACTTCTAAGCGTGATAGTGGTAGTATTGGTTTTATTAACCTAACAGATGAAACAGGAAAAATTCAACTAAAAATTGAGAAAAAATTAGTTACGGGCGACCCTGGTTTAAGTTTTAAACAAATTCAAAAATTGTTAGATGTAGGAGATTTTATTAGTGCGGAAGGAATAGGTTGTCGTACTAATAGAGGTGAGTTATCAATTCAAGTAAATAAACTAGAAGTTATCTCCAAAGCAATTATTCCTTTTCCTGATTCTTATTATGGTGTAAATGACCCAGAAATTTGTCGCCGTCATCGGGAAATGGATTTAGCTGGAAATGCTGAATCTTTACAGCGTTTTAGAATGCGGAGTAAAATTTTGCAAAGTATTCGTAGTTATCTTTGGGATGCTGGTTTTGATGAAATAGAAACACCAACTTTACAAGCAATTTATGGTGGTGCTGCTGCTCGACCTTTTATCACTCATCATAATGCTTTAGATGTAGATTTATATTTGCGAATTGCTACAGAATTATTTCTGAAGAGAGCAATTTGTGGAGGTTTTGAACGGGTATTTGAATTAGGGCGAGTATTTAGAAATGAAGGAATTGATAGTACCCATAATCCTGAGTTTACTTCCCTAGAAGTTTATCAAGCTTATGCAGATTATTTTGAAATTTTGGGCTTAGTAGAAGATGTTATTTGTTATAGCATCACTAATGTTTTAGGTGATTTAAAAGAGATAGAATATCAAGGTCAAACTATTAGTTTGGAACGCAAATATGACCATAGTCAAAAATATCCTAATTTCACTGGCAAACATTGGCAAGTTAAAACAATGGTAGAGGCAGTTAAGGATGAAACAGGATTAGATTTTGACAACTTAGAATTAGCAGAAGCTATTCAAGCAGCAGAAAAATTAAACCTCAAATTATCTAAATTAGAAACCCAAAGTTTAGGTTATCTTTTATATGCAGTTTTTGACCAAAAAGTAGAATCAACTTTAATTCAACCTACCTTTATAATTGATTTTCCTGTTGAAGTGAGTCCGTTAGCAAAAAGACATCATAGTAAACCAGGTTTTGTAGAAAGATTTGAGTTATTTATTCACGGCACCGAATATTCTAACGGTTTCTCCGAGTTAAACGATCCGCAAGACCAGCGCAAACGTTTCGAGGAACAGATCGCCCAAAGAGAAGCAGGGGATGATGAAGCGCACCCAATGGATGAAGACTTTATTCAGGCATTGTCATTGGGGATGCCTAACTGTGGTGGGATGGGTATTGGTGTTGACCGCGTGGTGATGTTGCTGACAAATACTCAAAGTATTCGGGATGTGATTATGTTCCCGACTATGCGATCGACTTTAAAGGATTAAGTATTAGAAATTTCCGCAAAAGTAGGGACATTTCATGGAAAGTCCCTACAGATTTAGCCATTTTTGACTCCATTGAATAAAATAATTGATAGTTAATAACTACAGGACTTACGCAAAATATAAGATTATACGCCATCTGTAGGGGCGAACGGCCGTTCGCCCCTACTAGATCTGACAGATTTAGGAGTAACATTATCTGGCAAGATTTCATAAGTTTTAATCCATCCAATTCGAGGTAATTTTATCTGACCCACCCCTCTAGCTCCCCTCCTGGGAGGGGATGGGGTGGGTATTGAGCCATCCAAAGTGAAACTATCATCTCTACCTTTTCTCTTGAATTGAGGTTGACCAGAAACTTTGTTAAAGCAACGTTTCCAAGCCTCTGATAAATATCTCAAAGCATATTGAGGAGCAGACTTAGACACTTCATAGTACCAAGAGTTATTAGATTTAACCATTGCTACTAAGAGCTTATGTAAGTAAATAGCAGTAGGAAATTTCAGCTTACTATCAGGATTATTGGTATAGGGAATTGAGGATGTTTTTAGTTAACCACAAACCCCAATTATAAGCATGACGGGCTACAAAGCGCGTGTTTAGCCAGTAATGTTTTTTGCTGCTTATTTGGGTGCAGTTCAGTTTTGAATCCAAGTAGCATAAAACAGATAATTGGAGATAAGCACATAGATTATACCAGATTATAGCCAACAGTTACTAGCCCTTAGGAAACGAATTCAAAAGAGGGAGCGTCTAAAATAGAGCCAATATCAACCCCTACGAAAGTCGCAATTATATCGTCATTAAACAAAAGCAAGCCATTGTTACCAGCATCATTGCCAAAACCATAACCCCCTAAATCATCTGCATTGAGTCGGATGATATCTACATTTACCTGAAAATCCTGAATGACTGCAATGTCACTATCAGCATTACCGCTATAGAAAACACTACTCTCGTCCCCAAGCACAAAGGTATCTTCACCATCACCGCCGACTAAAATATCAACTTCAACAACTCCTACACCGCCAGTACCTCCCATGAGAATGTCATTGCCATCTTCACCGTCGACAGTGTCAAAGCCGTCACCCCCGTTGAGATTGTCATTGCCATCTTCACCGAAGAGAAAGTCATTGCCTTTTTCACCATCAAGGTTGTCATCACCGCTAGGAGAACTATTGTTGCTGCCACCCCAAATACGATCGTCACCGCTGCCTCCTCGGATATTGTCATTGTCTCCTTCACCGAAGAGTTGGTCATTGTCTGCACCACCCTCAATATCGTCATTGCCACTGCCACCGAGCAGGATATCATTGCCATCGCTCCCAAAAAGGGAGTCATTGCCACCCCTCCCGAAGTGTAGGTCATCACCCTCGTTATCTAATAGCTGGTCGTCGCCTTCGCCCCCATCGAGAATGTCATCGCCTCTGCCGCCGATTTGGGTGTCATTGCCGTCCCCGCCATCCAGTGTATCCGAGCCATTGCCCCCGGTGAGAAAATCATTACCGCCCTCACCGAAGAGCTCGTCATTACCATTGTCACGAGAACCATCTCCTATGATTTGATCATCACCATCACCCCCGTAGATGGTGTCACTGCCAGCATTGCCCAAGAGTTGGTCGTTACCATTGGAAACTCCGTCCCCATCTCCATATATCTCGTCATCCCCGGCGTCCCCTTTGATGAAGTCAGTGCCGGCAAAACCAACTAAGGTATCGTTTCCGCCACGAGCGATGATATTATCGTCTCCTCCATAAGCGAGAACTAAATTATCTTCTGAATTACCTCTAGGGATGAGCAAGAAGTCGTTTCCATCAGTTCCTTCTATTGTAGCCATGATATTTATATTTATCTCCTAAAATTATATTTCTTAGATTCTACTTAAGGGGTGCATCCCTGTTTTTATTTTTCAACATAAAGAATAACTGTCATTGCGTAGCTTGCTTCCCGCAAGGTGGAAAAACGACGAAGCCATCCCATTATTTTCTTCTTGGTGAGAGATTTTGCGATTGCTTCACTCCACTACCTTCGGGAACATTTTCGATGAACGTTACGTTGGCAATGACCTGCCAAAAAGTGGGATGCTCCCGAATTAAAAAACAAAATAATAATAGTTTCAGTGCCGAGCCAAAAAACTTGAAACCCTGATAATATTACGTTTTTTCTTGATAGCGGTAGCCACAAAGGTTAGGACATATTGAAAGGCTCAAACCACCCAATAGCAATAATCAATCTTCTGCCTTTAGCTATACATCAGAATTAATTTGAGCGCTGAAAACTTTTTCCAGCTTTCAGCGACTCTGATCACATTCATTTTCGGCTTTGTTGCCAAGTTTTCAGCTCCTGATGGATTTAATTAAGCAGGGGAAAACTTGACAAAGCCATTGAGAATCCTAATCAGGGATCAATCAAATGGGAATTAGCCAACAGCAGCAATTGATTTGCTGAAGGACTCAGAACTGTAGTCAGTAGCTTGAGCACCAGTGTCGGTGATCGTCTTAGTATTTTTGCCATAAGCATCAGCTATCGCTTGAGCTTCAGCCGCGTTGCCAGTAACGTCAACTTTGGAATATATGTCGTTTTTGACTACAGTGTTAAAGTATTCTGTGACATATACATTCTTTTTGAAGTAGCTGTCGAATTTAATCCCACCGCCACCAAGTACTTCTTCGTTGGCAGTTTCCAAGTAGTTTAATTCAGAAATAATCATTGTGTGTTGCCTTATTTTTTCTCAAACAGTTTTGTTTTGTTTGACATTCATGTTCGGCTTTGTTGCCAAGTTTTCAGCTCCTGATGGATTTAATTAAGCAGGGGAAAACTTGACAAAGCCATTGAGAATCCTAATCAGGGATCAATCAAATGGGAATTAGCCAACAGCAGCAATTGATTTGCTGAAGGACTCAGAACTGTAGTCAGTAGCTTGAGCACCAGTGTCGGTGATCGTCTTAGTATTTTTGCCATAAGCATCAGCTATCGCTTGAGCTTCAGCCGCGTTGCCAGTAACGTCAACTTTGGAATATATGTCGTTTTTGACTACAGTGTTAAAGTATTCTGTGACATATACATTCTTTTTGAAGTAGCTGTCGAATTTAATCCCACCGCCACCAAGTACTTCTTCGTTGGCAGTTTCCAAGTAGTTTAATTCAGAAATAATCATTGTGTGTTGCCTTATTTTTTCTCAAACAGTTTTGTTTTTTTTTGACATTTTTAATACAAGCAAAATAATTCGGGATTGGTTGCCAATTTGGCAGATGTATTGAAAAAAAATAGACTAATTTTTTCTAGTTTTTTTGCCATAAAAAGCTGCTTAATTCTTCAAGAGAATTAAGCAGCTATGATAGTATTAACAGGATAAAACACAAACTTAAAAGTAAAGAAACCGTAAGTTTTGAGTCTGGTAAAAAGGTTTAAATATGACGCATATTAACCATTAATTACCATAAAAAACTTTTGTCACGATTTTTCTTTGATGACTCCATGACGAGTTTTCAGTTGAGCAATTATTTATTTTCCTTTAACTCAATCAAGGCTTAATTTTTTGCATAAACTGAATTCATTAAATTAGATATAATTAGTCATTTTTCAGGTTTTATTATGACAATAATATCGCCGATTTTATGATTTTATTTACTTGAATTTTTGTGAGAAAAATAATTATTTTTCTCGTCTCAAAATGTGATTGATTGATAATTTTGACAAAGCTCTAATTAATGAGAATTTTGAGTCGTGACAGATTAACACACTGTTGTTTTCGGGACTAGGCATTTCTACCTCGAAAACTCAGCTCGGACAAGACTTCCGTATTTAGCGATCGCTCTGTTTGTGATCAATCAGGGTATTACCTAGGGAAATACGAATTAATATCTGCTCTGGTGTGGCTCAAAATTGTTAACTAAGAGCAACTTTTCTTGATAGGGGTAGCCACAAAGGTTAGGACATATTGAAAGGCTCAAACCACCGAAGAGCAATAATCAACCTTTGGCTATACATCACAGGTGCAATTTGAGCGCTGAAAACTTTTTCCAGTTTTCAGCGACTTTGAGCCCATTCATGTTCAGCTTGTTGCCAAGTTTTCTGCTCCTCATGGAGAGGAGCAGGGGAAAACTTGACAAATAACTTATTTCCCAAATCTTGGATAAATGATGGAATTAGTAAACAGCAGCAATTGATTTGCTGAAGGACTCAGAACTGTAGTCAGTAGCTTGAGCACCAGTGTCGGTGATCGTCTTAGTATTTTTGCCATAAGCATCAGCTATCGCTTGACCTTCAGCAGCGTTGCCAGTCAGGTAAACTTTGGAATATATGTCGTTTTTGACTACAGTGTTAAAGTATTCTGTGACATACACATTCTTTTTGAAGTAGCTGTCGAATTTAACACCACCGCCACCAAGTACTTCTTCGTTGGCAGTTTCTAAGTAGTTTAATTGTAAAATAATTATTGTGTGTGTTCTTAAGTTAGAGTCGATAGGGATTTCCCTATCCCTCACCTCTGCTTCACGTGCCGTACATGAGAGTTTCCAGCTCACACGGCTCCTAATAACAAAGGATTTGCGTTTGGAAGAAAAAAATTCCCTTTTAGTCAATCCTATTCGTTTTCAAGGAGAGGTAATAATTAATTATTAATTGTTGAATCGAGGCTTGCCTCTTGAGGAATCGTTATCCGTAATCAACAAAGGTTTACGCTTTCCCTACTCATCATTGAGAGTCGAAAAGGGGTTACTTCGTTCCCTGATCTCATTTGACGTTAGCTTTAGGCCCCTAGTCTAAGCCCACCTCTAATTAGATACGAAACGAACAACAAATGATTGGTTCAAATTATGTGATGTATACCTTTTGCTTCAGGAGTATCAACGCTTTTATCCTGTTTCTCATCACGACCCATAATACTAGATTCTCTGTACGATAAACTTGGCTAACTACCCGTGCAAAGGATTGGGATGACATTACCCTTATTTCCCTTTATACCCATGCACTGAAACCAAGAGTTGCTAATTCTGAATTCTGGGAGATTAGAGTCACACGGCATCGGTGTGGGAAGGAATTTAACCTCCATCAGTATCAGAGTTACCCTTTTACAGGGCTGGCGGAACGTAAACTAGGGTTTACTTAGGCCAAACGAATCGCACTTTGTTTTTGAAAGCTTCAAACAACTTTGTTTTGTTTGACATCTTTAATATAAGCAAAATAATTCGGGAGTGGTTGCCAATTTGGCAGATGTATTTGCATGCAAATAGACCAAATTTGGGGAGTCCTGTATAAAGTTTTTTTTTGATCTAATTGTCCGCCACATTAGCCACAACAGCAACCCAATTTTTACCACGTTAGGGACTGGAAATACCCTTTGTTCCGATGAAAAAATTCTACTCCCCCTTCTCAAAAAATCTGGTTATTTGCCAAGAGAATTATTGGATGGTCAGACCCTGCATGACTACCTCATAAATCATCTCTCATACACCACTCATAACCATCATCAAACTGTCATTAATGCCTGACTAAACTTGGCAGTAAATTCCAACTACATAAAAACCAATCCTATTGGACAATTCCCCAAGGGAAAACCAGAGGGAAATAAGGGTGAACATAATGCTGAGCAAGTTATTCATTATTTTACTCACAACCAACTTTATTTACTATACAAAGTAATCATAATTAACTACCATCTCTACAAAATCGTCAAGCTTATCCATTCAAAACAATCAATAATAGACGAACTATTAGAAAAAATAGACAAAAATAAACTACAGAATTAACCCAATAAACTACAAATTTGTAGTCAGAGGAAAAGGTAACTTTCAACGATGGTGCTATGACAATAAAGATGCAGCAATTGTCCCGCGAAAAATATCTTCAATATTACCTACATCAGCCACATCCAGCATTGTTGAAAGCTCCAAAACCATTTTCAAAATAAATAACTCATGTCAGCTATCGTACAGTCAATAAAGATTGGAAAAAATTAACTCAAAATCATCCCTTACTTGAAGGAGTGAGACTCCATGACCTACGACATACTTTTGCCACCGAAAGAGTTGGTTTAATCATAATTCAAGAACTGAAAGCTTTAATAGGGCACAAAAGCATTACTACCACATTACCTTATCAAAAAGTTACCTAAAAAAAAAGCTGAAATTGCTGCTCAAAAAGCCTTTCAATTACTAGAAGATTCACTACTTAAAAAGTAACTTTAAATGTTCTCTCAATGTCAACATACAATTAAGATTAATGACCATACCGAATATTCTAATGGTTTCTCCGAGTTAAACGATCCCCAAGACCAACGCAAACGTTTTGAGGAACAGATCGCCCAAAGAGAAGCGGGAGATGATGAAGCACACCCAATAGATGAAGACTTTATTCAGGCGTTGTCACTGGGGATGCCTAACTGTGGTGGAATGGGTATTGGGGTTGACCGTGTGGTGATGTTGCTGACAAATACTCAAAGCATTCGAGATGTAATTATGTTCCCGACTATGCGATCGACTTTGAAGGATTAATTATAGCGCTATGCGCAAATCAAAAGTCAAAAGTCAAAATTCAAAAGTAATATCTGAGAGAGTTTGAGGATTAATCAATGTGTTAATCTTTACTTTAACTGCTATATCATACAGCAGTTTTCAGGTTACTAACATAAAAAAGGATAACCCAGTAGGGACGTTGCATGCAACGTACCTACAAAGGCGAATGCCATAGAGCGAATGTCATAAGGGCGAATGCCATTCGCCCCTACGGTTTTTTTAACGCCAGTCAGGAGGATAGAGACTTTCTACATTAGGCATTTCATCAATTTTTTGCACTAAATTTCCTAATTTTGGATATTTTTCCTGTATCGGTAATATGTCAAGATTTAACTTACTGACATCTTCCTGAGCTGCTAACTTTTCCACAAATCTAACAACAGGATAAATGGCAATATCTGCTGCTGATAATTTATCCCCTGCTCACCAATTTTCATCGGCTGAAATATTATCATTAAGCATGGTAAATTCAACTTTTAATTTTTGGAAATTTTCAAGAATTTCTTCCTCTTTTCCTGCTATACCTCCAAAGAAAATTGGTGGGATTAGCTGGAATAAAGGAAGTACAATTATATTATCAATTTCACATACCTGTTGGTAAATTTTTGCTTTTTATTGGCTAGTATTGCCAAAAAGTTGCCACTCAGGATATAGAGAATCTAAATATACTAAAATCGCTATAGATTCACGGACAAAAAATTCTCCATGTTTGAGTAATGGAACTTTTCCACGAGGATTTAAAGCTACATAATCAAGAGCTTTATGTTCTCCTTTTACTGGGTCTAAATAATTACAAACATAATCAAAATTATTAATTGCTAAAGCAAGCTGTACTCGCCAACCAAAAAGACTGCCTTGAAAGGTAAAAAGTTCGATTGGTGGATTCATTTTATTGAATAGTATTCGTGATTACAATGATGCCAAAAATTTAGCCTAGTAAAGCTAGACTAAATTGAACATACCTTTGAATTTAGATAATGTCAATAGCTATTTATAGAACTTATTTATAACTCTGTAAATTATAGAAATATTGCATTATCATTAATGCAAAAGAATATAACGACTCGCAAATAAATCGATCTTGATTCATTTTTTTGTTGAAAAAAACTATTTAGTCTGAAAAATATTTTGCACCATCTTCTTGTCTGTACTAGCAGCAGCTTTATCTAATTCTGCAACTTCACCAGAATCTAACTTCCAACCTAAAGCACCAATATTCTGTTCTGCCTGTACCTGATTTTTTGCTCCCGGAATCGGAATTGTACCTTTACAAATACACCAATTAATTGCTACTTGCGACATAGTTTTATTTCGGGATTTTGCTATGGCTTCTAAACATGATAATAATGGGCGAACTCCTGGTAATATCTGTTTAAATAAAATACCTCGAATACCTTGAGGAAAAGAACCTTTTTCAGAATACTTTCCTGTTAATATTCCTAATGCTAAAGGACTATATGCAATTAATTTAATTCCCAATTCATCACAAACTTCTTTTAATCCTAATTCTGTAACTGGGTAGGTTGATAATAGAGAATATTGAACCTGTAAAGTAGTAATAGGAACGCCGCGATCGCTAAATATTTTATGCACTTGCTTCAGTCGTTTCGGTCCGTAGTTCGATAACCCCACTCCCTTCACTTTTCCTTGTTCATACAAATCAGCTAAACCATCTAACAGTCCCCATTCTTGCCAAGGAAGATAGTTGGCAGTAGACCAGTGCATCTGTACCAAATCAACATTTTTACCGAGACGTTGAGCAGATGCTCCACAAGCTGTAATCATTGCTTGGCGACTCCACCTCCAGGGATAAGCAGCAAGTTTTGTGGCAATGCAAATATTATCTTGGTTTGCCCCCCTATATCCTTGAGAAAATTGCCCCAACAACATTTCACTACGTCCGTTTAATTTGCCAGTCCCGTAGGAGTCACCCGTATCAAATAAAGTTACGCCATTAGCAACACAGAGGTTAAATACATTTTGCAGCTCGTTATCCATACTTTGGTCATATCCCCAGAGGAGACGGTTGCCCCATGCCCATGTCCCACAACCCATTTTGGGAAAGGTAAGTTTTTGATTAGTTTGCATCCTTAACTATTAGACATCTCCAAATAAAAAATTAAATCAATTATCCCACAAAAATCATCAATTATTTTCCCCTACTCCCTACTCCCTACTTCCTACTCCCTGTTTTAGTATTTTCATCTATTATTTTCTCACTAAATGAGGCAAGATAGCGATCGAGTATTTTAGCAGAGTTGTGATTAAAACCATGATAGGCATCAGTAACAACAACCGGACTACCTGGTTCATAGAAGTCAGGAATGTCATCAATAGCTACCCACAGTGGATTTTCCTCATTGTTTTGTCTGAGATATTCCAAAACTCCTTGATGCCGAATATGCCGATTTTTTTCAATAACTATTGGGTGTAAACATGGAGTTACTCCAATAACACGCACAGCAATATCTGGTGAAAATAAACTAGAAATTTTCTCTAGAGAATACATTTCGCGCCAGGATGAAGAAATAACTATTTTGGCAGTCGGATAACGACGCAGAACATTTTCAAATTCATTCAGACAAACTGGATCGAATTTGATCATGTCTTTGTGCAAGACTGGTTGCTCGAATTTTTTCTCTGGTACTAATACTCCATCAATATCTAAGAAAATCCACATAATTTATTCCACCTACTTGAATGGCGATTGGTTAATTGATATTATATCAAATCTTGCTAATCACTTATAATTAAGTACGGAATAGAGAGTAGAGGAGAAACTGAAATAGCTCCGGTTTCTTTTTCCTCGGTGAGAAAGACTTGATATTTTATTTATAACTAATAAACTTATCCAGAAATAAAAAAGCAAATAAATTATTATCCATAAATTATCAATTAATTCTTTTTTTCTCTATTTTATATCTCCAGAAAATAGGAGATATAAAATAGAAATACTAGAATTTTTCCTAGATATATCCTACTTTTTAAGGGAGGTTATATCATGTACGTTGGTATTGTTTGTGTAAACCCAAGGGTGAATATCTACAGGAAATTTAATTTTTTTCAGGCTTTTAAGCCTTCTATTCTAGGTAATGAAAGCCTTCTTCCTTACCAAAACCAGGATGTCTAAAGCCTCCCCTTTTAAGGGGATGAAAAAGCGGTCGTTTCGCTCTTGCACAACTTTCCTGACGGAATGCTCTGCAAGAGCAGGAAACCTAGCCATATCCAATCGACCAAGAGAAATATTTAACTCAGTATTTCAAGCCTCCGACTAAGGTCTGAGGTTCACTGATAACTGATAACGCAGTTCCGACCATAGGAGGCTAACTGTTTAGCTAACGCACAACGCGCGTTTTTCATGTCGCGCAGGGTTAACGGAGTCATGCACTAGCTAAACGGCTGTCGCCGACATGTTTGCGGAGCATTCCGTCAGGAAATGCGGAGCATTCCCTATACGAAAAAACGCAGTTCTGACCATAGGAGGCTAACTGAAATGACCCTTACCTTACAATACTGATGCTACCAGACATGATATTAGGGCAGGATATTATTTTACAAAATTAGCCAAACAGCTAATCCCCAAAACGGAATAAATCTTAACCAACGTTTGCCACTTTCTGGGGGTTCAATATCTCCTATCAATACTGCTTGGAAAATGGCAAATAAGATTACATCTACACAGAAAGCAATAGTGAGGCGATCGCTCTGAAAGTTTTGCACGAAAAATTCTGCCCTAGCAGCGATATCACCAAATTCTGGTCTGGCGACAATTCCCCAAACTATGGCTATGCTGCCTATAATTAATCCTATTACACCAAATATTTTTGCCAGTAAACCTTTACTCATTTGTTCTTCTGTGGGAACTTCGGTTGCGGTGCTGCGCCAAGCCATATATGGTAGGAGGAAAGTATTGGTAAGGAACATTGCCATACTCCAAATTACGATTTTTTGGAGTTCTCCGCCACGGCGATCAACTAGCAGCAGTGGTAGAAACATAAATATCCATGCTTCAGCAAAGTTGAATAAACTTTCTAACCAAGGGTGTATGCTTGGCGCTTCCATATATTTTATACCAACAGCATTAAAAATGGGTAGGATAAAGAAAAAATTGATAGATTGGTTAATAACTTCTTTAATAGTTTCTGTTTCAACTGCCCAGATGGGTCCGTTTGGAAGTGGTTGTTCGTGTGGGGAAAGTAGCAGGATATAAATATATATAGCTGATAACAGCCAGAGGAAGATGGCGATCAGGCGGGAATTTTGTTGTTTTGGTAATTTTGATTGTGTCATTGAGTTATTTTTATGGTATTGATTAATTTTAACATTATCGCGTAATTATTTGTGGTGTCTTGCGGTGCGTTACACTTTCCTTTCTTGGGGAATGCTGCCTCTTCCAGAGGAACTGCGCTTTTTATCTGG
The DNA here is from genome assembly GCF_050016015.1 of Dapis hubbardiae BLCC-M172. NCBI lineage: Bacteria > Bacillati > Cyanobacteriota > Cyanophyceae > Oscillatoriales > Microcoleaceae > Dapis > Dapis hubbardiae. Next base: position 26,351 of record NZ_JBNHEQ010000220.1, on the reverse strand, counting down.
CGCCGGGAAACGCAAAAGAAACGCTGTGCATTCATGTTACACAGCATTTCATGTTACCCAGTGAGTCCAAAAACATACCCTACTGGCTACTGGCGCGTCAAGCTTAAAGTAGCTGAATAGATTTTTGGTGTCATATCAAATCCTCTTGCTACGGTTCCCGAGAAATCGGAGTAACAAGAAACCGGGTTTGTGAGAGGTCAATGTTAGTATTGTAGGACATTTGATACAAACCCGGTTTCTCTACTTTTTTATACCGATACTACCGGATTTGATATCAAGATTTAAAGAATCAGCATCGTAATCTTACCATTTTCCTAAAGTAACATTTACAGAGCTTTTCAGATGGATAAACCACATCGTCATAACCAAAATCCAGTAGGGGATTCGCGAATCGCCTCTACGACTCCTAATGACTGACTTCTAGATTAACTATCTAATTACAAAGATGCTACCAGATTTGATATAACCTACCATTTAATGTATATCGGTTCAGTAGGGTGCGTATTTACGGCAAGAATCAATACTCTCAAAGCTATTTAACAATCTATGTGCGGATAATTAGGGCTGACTGATTAAATCTAAAAGTATTTACAGATAAGGGATTGAGTATCTTGAAGTCTTGAAAAAGTACCAGGTTTTAATCTGCTTCATGCACGGTTCCCGAAAAATCAAAAAGTTAGGATTTTGGGTTGACCTCAGGCAGAAAAACCAAGGGATAATTCTTCCTCCTGCCTCCTCTAAATTCCCCATTCTTCCTGACTCCTACCCTAATCCATAAGACTTTTTCAGCAAACCCTAATTAGCGATCAAAACACTTCTTTCTCCTGACTCCCCCCTAATTATTGACGGTGGTGGTGCATAGTAATGGTTGAGAGAGTGTGGGGAGTGTGGGAGGTATGGGGAGTGTGGGGAGTGTGGGAAGAAATTACAAAACCAAAACATACAGCATATTCTAAGTATATCAAGGACTTTGTTGCATGAAAGTAGCGATAGAGTATCCATTGCGCAGAGATATTGCTCTCTTTCGCTATTGATGTTCTATTCATCTATTGGACAATAGTAAGGGTTGGTAAATTAAACTTAACAGCTTTTACAGGCAAAGGTTTCAGCCTTTTATATTTCAAAATTGATGTTAGATTCATATATTGGACAATAGTTACAGCAGTTTCCGCACATTATTTTAGATATGCAGAATAAGTGTGGCAGCTATATACTTTCATGCAACAAAGCCTATATCAAGTACAAATATTAACAATGAAATGTTGATAGTGCGGGCATCTTGCTCGCAATGGGTATACCTCACCAAGGTGGAATCTGCTCTATATACCTTCACCATTACGCGAGCATGACTACCTTATTTGTAACTGTTCAACCGGAAACGATCTGAGATGTATCGTCCACTACTGTGCATTTAATTTGCTTAGTGCAAGTCAAGTTAAGGAAATCTTTATATTCAGCAATAATCAGTTTTGCTTATTTTTATTTTTGTTGTCAAGAAATGCAGATTAAATGTAGGATTTTTTCGGATTTTCACAGCATAGTTATTAATAGCATAGATGCAAATAATTAGCCCCCCTATGAAAATTAACTTACCGATTTTTTAACTGTATTGGCTAGTTATTTTCTCTAGAAAAAAAACTACTATTTCCTCTAATAGTTAGTCATACTGACTACAGAACACCAGAGTATAATTGCTTAGATTAGTGAATAATTATAGTCTTGAGCTTTCCTAAGTATGTAACTTTTTTATGATCCCCTATAGCTTACTTAAGATTTAATTCTCTTCTCAGAAGTTAGTTTTAGTTTACATATTTATGTTTTTTTGTCAATAAGTAATTATGCACTTGATTTATTTCCAACTATTACTACGTTAAAATTAACAAATGTAACAAAAGGATTAAAAAAAGTTATTAATAAATAAATAATCTTTTAAGTAGAAAAGTTCTAATTCTTGATATTATCTAAAATAGTCTGTGAAATATACAGAAGAGTAAAGAGATTCTTAGGAAATAAGATATGAGTTACGCTAATACACAAACTCAGTCTAAGTCTGGGTATCAGGCTGGAGTTAAAGACTATAAACTGACTTATTACACCCCTGATTACATACCAAAAGATACAGATGTTTTGGCTGCTTTCCGTATGACACCTCAGCCTGGAGTTCCTCCAGAAGAAGCTGGTGCTGCGGTAGCTGCTGAATCTTCTACTGGTACTTGGACAACAGTATGGACTGACTTATTAACTGACCTAGATCGCTACAAAGGTCGTTGCTATGATATTGAGTCTGTTCCTGGCGAAGATAATCAATATATTTGCTATGTAGCTTATCCTCTCGATTTGTTTGAGGAAGGTTCTGTAACTAATATGTTGACCTCCATTGTAGGTAACGTATTTGGTTTCAAAGCACTACGGGCGTTACGTCTAGAAGATATGCGGATTCCAGTAGCATATTTGAAGACTTTTGAAGGTCCTCCTCACGGTATTACTGTTGAGCGTGACAAATTAAATAAGTATGGTCGTCCTCTATTAGGTTGTACTATTAAGCCTAAGTTAGGTCTATCTGCTAAGAACTACGGTAGAGCAGTTTATGAGTGCTTGCGTGGAGGCTTAGACTTTACCAAGGATGACGAAAATATTAACTCTCAACCTTTCATGCGCTGGCGCGATCGCTTCTTATTCGTTCAAGAAGCTATTGAAAAGGCCCAAGCTGAAACTGGTGAAATTAAAGGCCACTACCTCAACGTAACAGCTCCTACTGTTGAACAAATGATGGAGCGTGCTGAGTTTGCTAAGGAAATTGGCACTCCAATCATCATGCACGACTACCTAACTGGTGGTTTTACAGCTAATACAACTTTGGCCAAATGGTGCCGTCGCAACGGTATTTTATTACACATCCACCGTGCAATGCACGCTGTAATTGACCGTCAGAAAGCTCACGGTATTCACTTCCGCGTTTTAGCTAAGTGCTTGAGAATGTCTGGTGGTGACCACCTCCACTCTGGTACTGTGGTTGGTAAGCTCGAAGGTGAAAAAGGTATCACAATGGGCTTTGTGGACTTAATGCGGGAAGACCATGTTGAGCAAGACCGCGAGCGTGGTATTTACTTTACTCAAGATTGGGCTTCCATGCCTGGTGTAATGCCAGTTGCTTCTGGTGGTATTCACGTTTGGCACATGCCAGCTCTAGTAGAAATCTTCGGTGATGATTCCTGCTTACAATTCGGTGGTGGTACTTTGGGCCACCCTTGGGGTAATGCTCCTGGTGCAACAGCTAACCGTGTAGCTCTAGAAGCTTGTATCCAAGCTCGTAACGAAGGTCGCAACTTATTCCGTGAAGGTGGCGATGTAATTCGTGAAGCTGCTAAGTGGTCTCCTGACTTGGCCGTTGCTTGTGAACTTTGGAAGGAAATCAAGTTCGAGTTCGAGGCCATGGACACCCTCTAAGTCTGTTGAAAATGGAAGATTTTAGATTTTAGATGGCAAGACATAGATAGATATGTCAAACTTGACTGCTAAGGATTTAATCTATCCTTAATCTAAAATCTAAAGTCTAACCATAGATTCAGGCTAGGGTCAAATATGGATATAAAAAAAGTTGCTAAAGATACTACAAAGGTACTGACGAGCTACCTAACCTATCAAGCTGTGCGGACAGTAACGAATCAGTTACGAGAGACAAACCCGCCGTTAGCAATTTGGTTAAGTGGTTTTTCCTCGACAGGCAAAATTCAAGATGGAGAAGCTTACCTACAAGAGCTACTTCAGGACAATAAAGAATTAGCATTTAGAGTGATGACAGTTCGAGACCATTTAGCAGAGGAAGTAGCTGAGTATTTACCAGAAATGGTTCGCAGTGGTATTCAAAAAGCTAATATGGAACATCGCCGTGGGTATCTCGAAAAGATAACGCAACTAGAAATAGTTGACCCTAGTTTAGAGCCTGAGCAACGAACTGATTAGCTACGAAAATTTCCAATACATTTTTCCCTACGGGTAAACCCGCAGGTTAGTTTCCAAAGTTTTTTTGGTTAAAAGCTTTGGAAAAGTTGTACATTGATTAAAGAGTAAAAAAAGATGAGAACATTACCAAAAGAGCGTCGTTACGAAACCCTTTCCTATTTACCTCCTCTGACTCCTCAGCAAGTTAGTCAGCAACTTCAGTACATTTTGGATCAAGGTTTCATCGCTGGTGTAGAATTCAGTGAGTCTTCTGCTCCAGAAATGCACTACTGGACTTTGTGGAAGTTACCTCTGTTCCATGCTAGAAGTGTTAATGAAGTTTTAACTGAAATCGACGCTTGCCGCAGTGAAAATCCTGATTGCTTTATTCGCGTGATGGGTTTTGATAACGTGAAGCAATGTCAAGTATTGAGCTTCATCGTACATAAGCCTAATCAAAGAAGATACTAATTTAGTAATATAGGAAATAGTGGGATAGGCAATAGTCTGTCCCACTATTTTTTTGTGTCATATCTGATAAATTGTCTAGATATAAACATCTCAAATAGTTAACCTTAAATCCTTGTAGTACCATAATAAAAACTTAGTTTCTGGTCTACTATTGAATAATAGAATAGAGGAAATTAACATAATGGTTAAAGTTTTTACAAGTTCTGTTATCAATACTAATATTGATAAAGTATGGATGAAGATTAGAGATTTTAATGCTCTACCTAATTGGCATCCAGCTATTGCTAATAGTGCCATAGAAAATGATGAGCCTAGTGATAAAGTTGGCTGTATTCGTAATTTCAATCTTAAAGAAGGGGGTAATATTCGCGAAAGGCTATTGGCTCTCAGCGACTTAGATTATTTCTACTCCTACTTAATTCTAGAATCACCGATGCCCTTAAAGAACTATATAGCAACATTGCAGTTTAAGCCAATCACAGATGGAAATTTAACTTATGCTGAATGGACAGCCACATTCGACTGCGATCGCCAAGAAGAAGAGAATCTGATTAAGTTAGTAGGTGATGGTGTTTTTCAGACAGGTTTCAACTCATTGAACCAGATATTTATCGAATAATGTCTTCTATTATATTTAGTGGTTTAGAACTTAAAAATGCGTAAGCTCTGATTTAATCAAGATAAAAATTAACCACAAAATATAACAAAAGCTATGAAGAAAAAAATAGTTATTATTGGTGCAGGTTATGCTGGTGCAAGTCTCGCAAGGTTATTTAACGATCAGGCTCAAATTACTGTATTGGAGAGTGCTAAACGTCCGGGAGGATTATGTAAAAGCTATTATAAAGAGGGAATGGTTTATGAGTATGGTCCTCATATTTTAGCTAATCATCATTGCTCTGATGAAGCGATCGCCTTTATTCTGAAACATATTGATTGTGTGGAGACTGGATTAACTTCGGCATCTTATGTGAAAGGAAAATTTACCTATTATCCTCCTCATCAGAAAAATGCTGAAATTTTAGGTATTAAAGAAATTGTAGAAGAAGAATGGAAAAACTTACCCAATATTCCTAATGAAGAAAACTTTGAAACTTATTTAATTGATAAAGTAGGAAAAACTTTTTATGAAATATATTTTAAAGATTTTACTGAAAAATTTTGGGGAATAGCTCCGAAAACAATGTCAGCAGAATGGGCAAAAATGCGACATTTAGGTGAATCTTTAAAAGATGAAAAGATGTTTTTTAACAAACGATGGTGTGCATATCCAAAAAGCGACTGGAACGAATTGTTTAAGAATCTTTTGCAAGGGATAAATGTCGTCTATGATACTTTGGTTTCAAAAGTAGATTTCGAGAAAAAAGAGGTTATTTTAGATTCAGGAACGACTATTTCTTATGATATGTTGATTTCTACTATGAGTATAGATAAATTGTTCGGGTATCCCTATGGCAAACTAAAATATTCTGGTTATGAAATAGAGCCTGTTATCTTAGAAAGGGATTATTATGGTGAATTCAATAGCAAACCTATTTCTATGACTTACTTTCCTGAAAAAGATCATATACAAGCTCGAATTACTGATTATAAGAGCTTTCAAAAAAAGGAAGATTTGGAAACATATCAAGGAAGAACTATAATCACCATAGAAAAGCCCTCTCATAAACAGGAATTTTATCCCTCTAACGATAGTGAAAATGCAAAACTATTGGAAAAATATTTAGAGTTAGCAGCAACTTATAAAGATGTTATTACTTTTGGTAGAAAAGGGCTTTATAAGTATTTGACGACTGATACCACTACAGAGATGGCACTTCGCCTTCAGAAATATTTTCCTGATTGGCAACAGCTAGATGTCGCTAGTCGTCTAGATGCCTATAATGTTGTTAGAGGGAATTGGAATAATTAGTAAAAAGATTGGGGAGAAACTAATTATTTTTTACTCCAACGATTTACATTATTCATAAAAATTTCTTCTAATATATCTTTAATGGTGTAGGTTAATTTCCACTCAGGATAATGATTTTGAAATTTTTGGATATCGCTTATCCACCAAATATGATCTCCACTTCGATTAGATTCTACATAACTATAATTAAGTTTTTGTTCAGTAATTACTTGACAATAATCAATGGCTTCTAACATTGAGCAATTGCTAAAACGACTGCCTCCTATATTATAAATTTCGGCCACTCTAGGAGCTTGATAATAGTGCCAAAAAGCATTGACTAAATCATAGCTATGAATATTATCACGCACTTGTTTGCCTTTATATCCATAAATTTGATATGGTTCTCCAGTCATAGTACATTTCATCAAATAAGATAAAAAACCATGCAATTTAGCCCCTGAATGACTAGGCCCTGTTAAACATCCACCTCGAAAAGAAACAGTTTTTAAGTTAAAATAACGACCATATTCTTGCACTAAAATATCAGCAGCTATTTTAGAAGCTCCAAATAGAGAATGCTGGGAATTATCAATACTCATATTTTCATCAACACCTTGAAAGTAATGATGTGACTTCTGAATTTCTCAGCGTAGTTCTTGTTCAACAAGAGGTAAATAGTTAGGGGTATCTCCGTAAACTTTACACGTTGAACAAAAAATAAATACAGCATTTGGACAGTGCTGACGAGTATTTTCTAGTAACACTAAAGTGCCATTAGCATTAACTGTAAAATTAGTATAGGGATCTTTAGCTGCCCAATCATGGGAAGGTTGACCTGCCGCATGAATAATCAAGCTAATTTCTGTACCATAAGTCTGGAAAATTCTAGAGATTTCTTGTTGGTCTCGAATATCAGCATTATGATGAATATAACGCTCTCCATAATCTTCTAAAAGGCGATCACGATTCCAATCTGTTGATGCTTCTTCACCAAAGAAAAAAGAACGCATATTATTATCAATACCAACAACAGTAAAACCTTTGGCGCAAAAAAAACGTACTGACTCAGAGCCAATTAACCCAGCTGCTCCTGTTACTAAGATAATGCTCATGTTGTATCTATCCTCAGAAGATTTTTAAATAATAAACTTACTATAAGATTGTTTTAAGAAATTAGCAATTCAGATAATTATAGATTTTATTGATTAAGGTTTTAGCCATATCTAAGTGCTTAGTATGGAACCCTAGCATTAAAACGACTAATTATTTATGCCTTTCAGGAATTATACATTCAAACAATTGGAGCTGCAATTTTGTTATCAAATAAAGCCTCAATTAATATGTTTAAAAATCTCGGTTTTGTAGTTAGAGAAATCATGTATAAATCATGGCCGATGCCTAATGGAGAGCTGGCAGATATGGTATTGATGGAATTGACAAAATATTAATCTCTGTAGAATAGTTATCTTAAAGGATTTGGAAACTAAACCCCTACAGAATACTATTCTTAAAATCTACTTTTTTCCTTATTTAAAAATACCCTTAATTCTCTCAACTGTACGCTGATTTTCTTCAGGAGTTCCTACCGTAATTCTTAATCCTCCACCAGTATGACGAATTAAAGTTCCCTGACTTTTCAGTTGCTGCATTAAACTATTTAAACCTTCATCTTGGGAACTTTTACCGATTAATTTTAATCCTTCATCTGTCAGTCTGGCATAGAAAAAATTAGCAGCACTTTCCCAAACCTTCAAAGCAGGAATTTCGGCAAAAGCAGTAAATAATTTACTTCTTTCTGTCAAAATTTCCGGGATAAAAGATAATACATCTTGACTATGAGTAAGCACTAATTTAGCAGCAGCTTGAGAAAAACTTGGTAAGTTGTAGGGAAGGCGAACTTTTTCCAAATTAATAATAACTTCTGGGTGAGCTATAGCATATCCTACTCGCAGGGAAGCTAACCTAAAAGCTTTAGAAAAAGTTCTTAAAATCACCCAATTTGGATGTTGATTTAATTCCTCAACCACAGAAATTTTACTAAACTCAAAATAAGCCTCATCAATTACCACTAAAATATCATCTGGCAGACTTCGTAACCATGCCAATTCTTCGGAAGTTAAAGCATTAGCAGTCGGAGAATTTGGATGAACAACAAATACCACTCTTACAGAAGGATTTTTGGTTTGATTAATAACATCCTGAGCTGCACTAATATCTATTTCAAAATCCGATTCTTTTCTCCCCACATTTATTACAGAAACTCCGACAGTTTGAGCCAGAATAGAATACATAGAAAAAGTAGGAGTTGCCGTCAAAATAGAACCCTCCTCTCCTACACAACTAGCAATTAATAGAGAGCGAATTAATTCATCAGAACCATTACCAACAGAAATATTAGTAGCAGAAATATTAACCGAAGGAGTTGCTTCATTTACATATTGAGCTATTGCTTCTTTAAGTTGGAAATGACTCCCATCAGGATAACGGTTTGTTTCAATTAACTGTTGATAAATCTCAGCCAAATTTTGCTTTAAATTATCAGGCAAATCATAAGGACATTCATTAGTATCTAATCTATCCAAAGGAATTTCCGAACTACCTCCAGGATGAGGAGTATAAGCTTTAAGATTATTAAGGTCTGAACGAATAAAAGAGAGCATAACTTGATTGAATAATTTTTGTTGGTTAATTAGAGGATATCATTAATTATAAACTTCATGGGATTATTCAGAAAATGGAAAAGTTGTTAAACATTTTATTTCAAATTCTGAAGGGTAAATCCAAAGGTTATATAGCAATTCTCAATAGGTTGTAATATTTTATCGTAGGGGTTTGGTCTCCTTTCCCCAAGCTAAGATTGGATTTGGAAACCAAACCCCTACAATTTTTTTCACAAATCATTTAGGATTAGTATAGCTTAAGCGCAATGTTAGAAAATTTTCTAAAAAAGTAATCCTTCAAGGGAAAGATGGAAACAATTTAACTGAAATAAGAAAATTTACAAAGTTACTTTTTAATCATTTTCCCAGTAATCACAAATTGGTTTTCCATCCATTGAGTAAGGATGCTGTAAATTTTCGAGTTCTGCATTTTTCTCAGATAAAACTTGATTGTTTATCCTAACTTCTGCAACTTCTCCTTCTAAATCTTTGAGTTGATATTCAAAGTCTTGAGATTTGATTACTTGAAAATTGAGTTTTTTCTCAATTGTATTGACTCGGTTTTCTAAATAAACCCTCTCATTTCTTTCTGATTCGATTACATTAATTAGATAGCGGAGTAAATCTAAGTCTGCATTCTGGTTTAACATAATTATCTCCTCAATAATCTGAATTTTATTTAGATAATACACCTACTCATACTAGGTGCGATTGATAAATCTAGATGAACTAAGTAGGTAGACAAAATTAAAGGTAATGAAGCTGATAGATGACTGCTGAATGCTTACCTATTTTGTGAAAGTAATACTACTTACTTAATCTGAAAAAAGTTTTTGGCAAGATACTCAAATTTACATAACCAGAAAGACAAGAATATTTTAAATGCTCGTACTAGAGTAATAAGACTAACTAACCATTTTGAATATCCCTGTTTAACTAATTTATTTCTCGCCTCTATTAAATCTCCACGACTTTCCTCTTTAAGTTCTTCAACAAATAACTTAGTTAGAAAATCAGATAATTGTAAATCCCAAGGTGTTGTTGAATCATAAATTATCCGTTTCCAGAAAAATTTACCTAACAGTATTAATGGCGGACATACTAATATTAAAGACAAGACTGACCAACCCACTATTCGCATAACTATACTGAAAAAATCACTGCCAGAACGGAAAACTGTGCTGTAAATAAAAACTATCCAGAACAACAGAAATTTCCAGATATCTTGTGGAACTTTTGACAAAGTTTGCCAAAGAAACATTTCATCTTTATGTTTCCATGCTCTGTCAATAATCTTTTGTGACGGAGGTATTTTGGCAAATGGATTGGGGTTATTAAAAACAACAACTGAAAGAATTAAAATATAGTAGATATAGCACTTAAAATTTTTCACTACTCTACTGAGATTTTTCATTACTTTACTCCTCATAAAACTGGTTGCCATACTGCTAAATCATTCAAGAAATGTCGTTTTTCTTGAAGTACCTTTTTTCCTAAACCTGTAATTCGGTAATATCTACGTCTTGCTCCACTACGTTCTTCAGGAGTTTCCTCTCCCCAATGTGCTGCCAAAAAACCTTTTTTCTCCAACTTATGTAGGGTGGGATAAAGGGAACCGAACCCTAGTTCAATCCTCCCACCACTAGCTTCCTTGACAGCATCAATAATTTCTAATCCATAACGTTTTCGGTATAGAACCGATGACAATACCGCTTCTTCTTTGGGCGACAAATCGAAAAATCGCTCTTGGTTTTGTTTTGCCATTATCTATTTTTTGATAAATTATCACTTTATCAATGTATATCAAATTATTTGATATTGTCAAGCAGACTAAATATGAGCCTTGATAGACAGCGATCGCTACATCCCTAAAATTCCCTCTACCTTATGGGCAGCGAGAAGTCCTGTCTCAGTACCTTCTACTGAATTAGGAGGGAATAAAATCGGAAATTTCTTTTTTTATCCCCTTGAAATGGTGTGGTTATTTGACCTTATTTCTTGGTCAAATTTTTGCCAATACTTTTAATTCGCCTTAAATATCTCAATACTAATTCCTACTCTCAAGGCAATGAATTAATAGCTAATAGCTGATGGCTATTTGCGGAGCATTCCGGAGGAAATGCTTATCATTTGATTACCTCCTTTTTGAAATTCGTAAGGTACTTGTTTAATTTCTGCTCTATATCCTTGAGTTGATAATTTTTCAATTATAGGCATTACTAACGGGGATATTTCTCCAGAAAGTTCTAACAGAGGAAAAATTCTTACCTGTTTAGCAACTCGACACATTTCCAAAATTGATTCTAGATGAAATTCTTCTGAAAACTGGTCGGAATATAAAAATAGGAAATGACTACATAAAGCCAAATCAAATTTATTATCTTCAAAAGGCAATTTTGGCAATTCAGCAGTTAAATAACGTTTTTGTTCAACTCCATTAGGAAAGTATTGTAAAAATTTTTCCATAGCTCCTATTCTGACTTTTCCTAAATTTTATGGTGACTGAAAATTTTGCCAAACAAAAGTATCATAATTTGCTTTTACTTGGTCAATAATATCTTGAAAAACTAATAGCTGATGGCTAATGGATGTTTGCCCAGCATTCCGCAGGAAATTCTTATCATTTGATTACCTCCTTTTTGAAATTCATAATCTATTTCTCGAATTTCTGCTCTGTATCCTTTAGTTGATAATTTTTCAATTATTGGCATTACTAATGGGGATATTTCTCCAGAAAGTTTCAGCAGAGGAAAAATTCTTACTTCTTTAGCAACTCGACACATCTCTAAAATTGATTCTAGATGAAATTCTACTGAAAATTGATCGGAATATAGAAATAAGAAATGACTACATAAAGCCAAATCAAATTTATTATCTTCAAAAGGCAATTTTGGCAATTCAGCAGTTAAATAACGTTTTTGTTCAACTCCATTAGGAAAGTATTGTAAAAATTTTTCCATACCTGCTATTCTGACTTTTCCTAAATTTTCTGGTGACTGAAAATTTTGCCAGACAAAAGTATCATAATTTTCTTTTACTTGGTCAATAATATTTTGATAAACTTCCTGAATACGATGATAAATTTCATCCGCGTTAAACTGATAAATTGGGTCACAAGAAATAACATTGTATCCTTGCAAAGTCATTTCATAATTAAAACTTGATGGTCCTGCTGCACAGTCTAAAATAGTTAAATTTTTCTCTGCTGAAGTGAGGTCAAACATAGAAACATATTCATTAAAGTTCCGACCCCAAGGAACTACTTTATCTAGTTGAATTGTCATAGTTGGATGAGAGCGATCGCTATTTTTCAGAAAGCATAATAAAAAAGATAAATAATATCAAATCCAGTAACATCGGTATAATTATATGGTTAATCTAGGAGTCAGGAGTCGTAGGGAAGAGAATTTAGAAAGATTTACTAATAGCTGAAGATGAAAATTTTTTTTATACCGAATTAAGCGGATTTGATATAACATCTAGGATTGGAGAAGACTTGATTCTTAAGTTATGTAATTACTATTGAATCAATATTTCGGAAGAGTAAATGTATCAGGACTTACGCAGATGTACTATATACAGAGTCAAAAAACTATAACGTTATAGTTGTCAACACTATATACATGGTATTTGCGTAAGTCCTATGTATTTCATTAGAGGCTTTTCCGTAATTTTGCTTCCCTACTCCCTTATAGCAGGGAACAGGGAACAGGGAACAGGGAACAGTGGGAAAAGTGTTTCCGTGGTCTTTGATTCATCATCAGTCTATGTCCTAATCGCCCTGGCTGTTGCTATACTCCCCTACTCCCTTATTCCCCTACTCCCCTACTCCCCTACTCCCCTATTCCCCTACTCCCTTACTCCCCTACTCCCCTACTCCCCTACTCCCCTACTCCCCTACTCCCCTACTCCCCATCTTCTAAACCTTCCCTCCCAATACCTCTGGCGATAAAACCTGATTTAACTTCCCACTCCGATATCCTTCTAAATCTAAAGTGACATAAATAAAGCCAAACTCTTTAAACTTTTCCACCAATTTAGGCAAATCTATTGTCAAGACAAACTCTTTAATTTCTTCAGGCAAAATTTCAATTCTAGCAGTATCTTTTTCCGAACGTACCCGTAAATTTTTTAATCCCAAATCTCGCAAATATCTTTCTCCTCTTCCGACTCTTTGTAACTTTTCCAAAGTAATTTCTTCCCCATAAGGAAACCGGGAACTTAAACAAGGTTGAGCAGGTTTATTCCACCAAGGTAAATCTAAATCTTTGGCAAGTTGTCTAACTTCAAACTTACTAATTCCTACTTCTGCTAAAGGCGATCTTGCTCCTCTTTCTTTTGCCGCTTGAATACCAGGACGATAGTCTCGTAAATCATCAGCATTAACTCCATCTACTACATAAGAATAACCTCTTTTTAAAGCTAAAGGTTTGAGAGTATCATGCAATTCACTTTTGCAAAAATAACAACGGTTTATGGGATTAGAAGTATAATTTTTATTCTCCATTTCATTAGTATTTACCTCTTCGTGGGAAATACCAATAACTGCTGCTTGAATTCGAGCATCTTCCAAATCTTCAGGTAATAAAGAAGGAGAAACAGCAGTTACAGCTAATGCTTTATCACCCAAAACATCATAAGCAACTTTTGCAACTAAAGTGCTATCTATTCCACCAGAGTAAGCAATTAAAGCTTTCTCCATTTGAGCAAATATATTTTTTAGTTCTTCTAGTTTTTTTTTCAACATTATTTTTTCTATTTATTTACTACTATTTTATCTCTTATGGTAGAAGTAAGGAAGAGGGAAGAGGGAAGAAGGATTCATTAATTGATAATTGATAATTGATAATTGATAATTACCTCTCCCTAAAAGGGAGAGGTAAGAGGAATAAGGAAAAGATTTATTTTTTTTCCCCTTGAAAGGGGAGGCTTTAAACCTGAGTGATCTAATTATTTAATTGTTTAATTATTAATTATTTCGGTAAATATTGAAAAAAAAAGGGGAAAATGATAGAGAAGGAACAAGGAGAAAGGAAGAAAAAGTAAATATTGAAAAAAAAGGGAAAATGATAGAGATAGTTTTCTCAAATGAATCGGAAATGTTTTTACCTTGAACTAACCGTTTTCCTCATATATCTAGGTTTTCCTAGGTCATGCTACGCAAACAGTTATTTTGATCAATTTAGGGTATTTCCCTTGCTAATACCGGGTTTGAAGCCATAACTAATTTTCTTCCTTTTCACTTCTCCCTTCTTTCTTATAAAATATATCAACTAATTTTCTTCCTTCTCACTTCTCCCTTCTTTCTCCTTCCTTCTCCCTTCTTTCCCCTTCCTTTTCACTTCTTCCTTCTTCCTTCTCACTTCTCCCTTCTTTCTCCTTCCTTCTTCCTTCTTCCTTCTTCCTTTTAAATATCAAAATTCTCTCCTAGCAAATATAGCAATAGTAATAGATAAAACCAACATTGTATAGAGCAAAGCATAACCGAAATTAGTAACTAAAGTAGCCATACTTGGTAGTAGACCATAGACTGCATCATTTTTCAAATCTAATCTGCTTAAATCTGGCAATACAACATATAATCCCATCATTAACTTCTTAATTCCAGGGTTATCACTTAAATCACCCAACTTCACCAAATCTCTACTTAAATTTCCCATTAAATAGATACCAAAAGTAAATAATGTCGCTAATAAAGAACTGGTAAAGACACCAAATAGAATTGCTACTGCAGTAAGTAACGACAACTGAATAAATATAAAAATTACAGTTACTAAAATACTACCAATAGGATAATAAATTCCATTTAAACTAACAATCAATCCATATATTAAAGTCATCGCTACCAATAAAACAGCCAAAACTGCCGATAAACCAATATGTTTACCAACAATTAACTCTGAACGACTCAAAGGTTTAGCAACCAAAATATAAACAGTACGTTTTTCAATTTCCTTATTTACCAAACCAGTACCAATAAAAACCGTCACAATTAAACCTAAAATACTAATAGCTGCCAACCCAAAATCTAGAATTATTTTATCCTCCGTACCTACAGATAATTCTGGAATTAACCTCACAGCAGCTACCATTAATAAAGCAAAGAAACCAATTAGATAAAGGATACGATCGCGAATTGCTTCCCAAAATACATTCTTAGCAATTTTAATAATTCTTCCCAGATTCATAAAATATTTTATCACTCAAAAATAAGGTTTCAAAACTCCCCTTGAATAAGGGATGAAAAGAAGAAACTGTCAGTATTTCAATCCCAATGTTTCAATCAGAGGTAATGTTAACTGGTAACTGGTAACTGAATTGCGCAGTTCCTCCGCAGGAGGCTAACTGAAATGACCTCCCATCTCAATTTTTTCTATTTCAAATTTTAAATATTTTTCAAATTTTCTTCTTGACTTTCTGGTTTAACAGCTTTCTTTTCTACAGCACCACATTCAACATTACCAACCAGAATTGGTACTGCTTCATTTTGCGGAGTAGAACCAGAACTTCTTTGCCTCACTGTTTCCCCTATTTTACAACTTTTACTCAGATAATAACTCTCATCTTTTGCTGTAGGTCCTTCCCAAAATAATTGTAACTCCAACTGATACCCAGACTGGTTAGCAACTATTGATGTTTGTAACTTCCAGAAATCATCTTCTTTAACAGATATTTCCTTAGTCACTTCATCTTTAATATTTTCCAATCTCAACTTCATCTTAGGTACTGATAACCCCAACTTTTGACTACTCAAATCATCCTTTAACTTTTGCTCCATTAAGTTCATAATTTTTGCACCTCGATAATCATTAATAGAAGGCGTTATTAATCTATAAACAAACGTACTTTGACTTAAATCATCTTCTCCCATTGTTGGATATTGTTGCACCATACCCTGAATCAGAAAATACAATCCCAACCAACAACTAACCAAAAAATTGACCAAAATTAAAATTACAAAACTTGGCTTTGATAATTGATCAACCTTGGCTTCTGTCGCTGCTTCAGAAGAATTTAATACTAAAATTATCGCTGCGATACAAACAGAAATTATCGGCCAACTAACAATAGCCACATACTTAATATTACTTGCAAAATTTTCATATAAAAGAAAGCAAATTAATCCCCCTGTAATCCAAGGAGACAAACTTAATTCACCAAAAACAAATGGTTTCTGAGTAGTGCGCCATCCCACAGAAATTGTTAAAGATAACCAACTCAAACTAGAAATAAAATTAATTGCCTCTTCCTTATTACTATCAACTTCACTAATAATCATTGACAGTAACCATAAAAATATCGTCAATAATAAAAATGTCCGCCAATGCCAAAACTTAGGTGGCAAAATTAAATTGAGAGCATCCTTGAGAATATTAATAATAGTCGTCAAAAAAAGCAAGTTAGCCAGACTTTTCCAAATTTCTTTCATGTTAGTTCAGACCTCTGCAAAAATAAAATAAATCCTATTGCTAAGTGGCTACAAATGTGAGCAACTGTAATTACCATAAACTTTGGTGTTCTTAACTCTTCCAACGCTTGAGATATATTAATACCACCACCATAATTTTTAGAGTTTTCATTCCATAAAGAATCACACAAATTAAAGCTGAGTAACTTGATAATTAGAGAAATTAACAAACTAACAAATATAAAAAGTATAAACAGACGATAAATTCCACCAATCTTACCAAATAAAATATAAGCTACTATTTGTTCTTCCAACCTATTTGGTAGGAGAGTTGCACCATAAAAAAACAAAACCCATCCAACACAAGTAGAAATTAAATTCATTACAGTTGCATATTCAACACTCACTTTTGGTATCAAATTAAGTCTTAGTTGAAAAAACCATGATTCAATGGCAATTACTACTAATAATATTAAAGATTCAGAAACAATTGCTCTTAAAGGCAAAATAGTTAAATTCATATAGCAATCCTTTTTAAGTTGTAATATTTTCCTGGCAGTTAGGAGTCAGGACTCAGGAGTCAGGACTCAGAATTTACTCATGTTTTCTGTTTAAATTAACTATTTATATAACAATTATCATACTGGTAACTAGCATTTCTCTGTTTAATAAGGTACATCTGCTATAACCCCTAAATTTACCTTAACAAGCAGACCAACTTGGATGCCGAACAAGCAAACCCTTTAAATATTATCCTACTCACTTTTATACTGAAACTCAAGATAATAGGTAGGTAGTGCTTGACATACTCAACTATTGAGAGGAGTTGTTGGTTTTTGGGCACTTCCTGCATTTACAAATGGTTTAGTTTAGGGAAGGAGAGACAAAAATTAAGGCTGCAAACTTTTGATCAAAGAATTTTAGGGATGTTCTGACAGTCACTACTGAAAAGACTCTTACTCTCTAAGCATGGAAAAGAGAAAAATTCTATCATCCGCCTCCGAAAGCTTCAGCAAATGAAATGACTATTGACTAATAAGGTAATAAACTAATCAATGGCATCGAAGATATTCATTCTGATTCCTGACTCCTGACTCCTGAGTCCGAAAAAATCCCTATTTTTCTACATTCTGAGAAACGCTATATTGCTAAACTAGATAACCAAAATCAAAAATCACCCACTCCAAAAAAACAACTTATGAGAAGAAACGGCATTGGTATACGTACCGCACAACTCATGTCAGAAAGAATTGTCGGGCAAATTCATGTTTACGACGGAGCCAGTAAAGGTAAATCCCAAGCAGCCTTGGGAGTAGTTTTACGTTCCATTGGCCTTGGCATACATTCTGATTCTCCTACTAGAGTATTACTACTGAGATTTCTCAAAGGTCCTGACCGCTCTTATGATGAAGATGCTGCTATAGAAGCACTACAAAAAGGTTTTCCTCATCTTATAGACCAAGTACGCACAGGTCGCTCTGAATATTTTGGCCCTGATGAAATTATTAAATTTGACCATCAAGAAGCCCAACGGGGTTGGGATGTGGCCAAAGGAGCGATCGCCTCAGACCTATACTCAGTAGTTGTACTGGACGAACTCAACCCAGTATTGGACTTAGGTTTATTACCACTAGACGAAGTAATCCACACTATCAAGAATAAACCAGAACAATTAGAAATTATCGCTACAGGTCGTGCAGCTCCTCAAGCTTTGTTGGACATCGCTGATTTACATTCAGAAATGAAACCTCATCAACATCCCACGGCTCAAGCACATGGTATAACAGGGATTGAAATTTATACTGGTGCCGGCAAAGGCAAATCTACCAGTGCTTTGGGTAAAGCATTACAAGCAATAGGTAGGGGTATTAGTCAAGACCAGTCTCATCGAGTCCTAATTATACAATGGCTCAAAGGAGGTATTGGTTATACAGAAGATGCAGCGATCGCCGCTTTGCGCCAAAGTTATCCTAATTTAGTAGATCATCAACGTTGTGGTGGGGATGCTATTGTTTGGCGTGGGCAACAAAAAGAAATAGATTTTGTTGAGGCAGAAAGAGGTTGGGAAATAGCTAGAGCTGCTATAGCTTCTGGTTTATATAAGACTATTATTTTAGATGAGCTTAATCCTACTGTAGATTTGGAGTTATTACCAGTTGAGCCCATAGTTGAAGCTTTATTACGCAAACCAAAAGATACGGAGGTGATTATTACTGGTCGTTGTCTTAATCCACCTGACTATTTTGATTTGGCTAGTGTTCATTCAGAGGTTTTCTGTCATAAGCATTATGCTAATCATGGGGTGGAATTAAAACGTGGAGTTGATTTTTGAATAGACAAATAAGCAAGAAACAGAACAGAAGATAGGGAAACATGAGGTTGCCTAACTACTAATGATATTTTGTTGTTCCAACTATAATCTAAAAGCAAAATATTTAACATCTTATTAAGCATCACCCAAAATAAAAATATTTTTCTGAGAAAAGGGGGTTGCACTTGGCGATCGCCTATAGTAAGATAAAAATATATTGGGTGCTACTCGCCCATACATATGACTTTTTATTCAATCTAAAAAAATTGATTTTGTCTGAATTAGGGAAAAAAGCCAAGCATAATTTTCTGGAGCTTCAGGAAAGCAGTCGCACTACAGAGAAGAGAGAAAAAATAAAAATTATTTTCCTTAAGTCACTCAAAGCAGAATATTTTTAAACATCCTAGAAAGCACCCAAATAGTCGCGCCGAGAAAAGAAAGAAGGTTGCATTAAGCCATCGCCCGTACTAAGATAAAAATCTAGTAGGGTTAACTCGCCTAGACACATGAATTTTTATTCAACTTCAAAAATCATATAAACCAATAATAAATGTTTCTCGAACCGCCAGAAAAAAAATTAGAACTATCAGAAAATAACGTTCATATATGGAGTAAAAACCTAAAATTATCCTCCTCTCAAATTGAGGAATTATCAACAATATTATCGCCAGACGAAAAAGATAGAGCCAACAAATTTTACTTTGAAAGAGACAAAAATCGGTATATCATTGCCAGAGGAACACTCAGAAAAATTCTCAGCCGTTACTTAAACATTGAAGCGAAAAAACTACAATTTACCTATAGCGATCGGGGCAAACCCTACCTAACAAATACCTCAATATTATTTAACCTATCTCACTCTCAAGACTTAGCCTTATATGCCATTACGCAAGCTAACTTAATAGGCATCGACTTAGAATATATTCGCCCAATGAATGACGCTGAAAATTTAGCCAAACGTTTTTTTTCTTCCCAAGAATACAAGCTTATTAATCAACTTCCTCCTCAAAAACAACAAGAAACATTCTTCAAACTCTGGACTTGTAAAGAAGCTTATTTGAAAGCAACTGGAGATGGTTTGGCAGGAGGTTTAGAAAAAGTAGAAATTAGTTTAAACCAAGAAAAAGCAGTAGAGTTTTTTAGTATTAATGGAGATATTGAGGAAGCCTCCCATTGGTATTTATATCAATTTATTCCTCAACCTAATTATATAGCTGCTGTAGCAGTAGCAGGGAAAAATCAAAACTTGAGTTTTTGGCAAATAAATAATACTTAAATTTGATAATACTGACTTTGAGAGCTTTCAGTAAATCACCTATACCTATAATAACTTCTCTAGCGCCTCTAAAAAAAGAGGAAATATTATAGATAGAGGCATAACTTATACCAAATTGATAAATCTTCGCTACAAATATTTAGGTTACTGTTTAGGAGTCAGGAGACAGGATTCAGGAGTCAGAATGAATAAATATGAGACTATTTTTTATGCTGTAATTGTCTTTTTTGTTAAATAAACATTTACCGTAAAACCTTTTAATAGTTGTTATTATGCGTAACATTCTTTTTTTTAAATGGTATTACCTATTATCGAAAAATTCAGGTATAAAGCCTCTCTATTCATGGAGAAAAAGCGGTCGATATTCGGAATTATGTGTTAGCTAAAGGCCATATCCAATCGACCAACAGAAGAAAAAAAATCCTTTTAGTCAATCCTTGTATTAAAGAAGAGGTAATTATTAATTGTTGAACTACGCTAAAAAATGATTTTTATAAAGGTTAGTATTGCCAAAAATATCATAATTGCTTGCATACAAATTTACAATGCCAGCTTAAAAGTTAAACAAACCGACACCACTACTTATTAATATAGATAAATATTATTAGTTAAATCTAAAAATCAGACTCTAAATTCACTAGAACCTTGAAGTTGATTTTTGTCTAGTTCCGTATCTAGGAAAAACTTACGAATAATTTCAACATCAGGCTCTGTCTCAATCCACAGACGAGCGCCACCTGCTTGACTTCTGTTAGGTTTATGAGGTCGGTAGACGATTTTGCAATTTCCTAGAATTTCTACTTCATGGCAACGGTCATTTCTGTCTCCTTGTTTGACAGAAATGGCTGGAAGAGAAGTGCCGTGGTCTCGGTTATGGTCAATTTCTCTTCGCAGTACATGGATAAAAGTATTGCCTGTGCGGAATCCTTTATTCCAAGTTCCTTCAGGACCACGGCGACCAGGGGTAATTTCTGGCATTCCTCGACTATTTAAAGGAATTACCCAGAACCGTTTGACTTTTTCGGCTCCCTTCAGGCGACCTTGCCTGAGAAGCAACCTGAGTCTAGCAGTAGAAATATTTAAAAGAAATGCTGCTTCTGTTGTACCAACTTTATCTGGTTTAGTTTCTGTATCTTTCATAAACTGTTTCGGAACATATTAAAGATAAACTTGATGAGTATTTACCATCAAACCATAAAGAATTTAATTTGGCAATAATTTTTTGATTGTTCAGCAGTTTAATCTGACTCACCAGCAGGTATCCGCAAAAAATCCGAACAATAATCTTTTATCTTACTTACATAAACAGACTTAGTGTCTGAAAAATTATAGCAATGAGCGCTCAGGTATTTACAACTTCCAGCCAAACTACAGTAAGCGAAAAGGTATACAAAAAATAATGTGTAAATATGACAGAACACATTGCTATAGCAATCTTATGTGAGTTGTAAGATTTTAGTGCTAATCAGGAGTCATAAGTCGGCATTCAGGAGTCAGGAGTCAGAATATAAAAGGATTTTGGTTCATCTTAAATCTTCTTAAATTCTATCAAAATCATTCCTAATTGGTATATAGAAGCCCTAAGCGTATTTTGGCAAAGTTGCGAGTTTTTGGCTCAGTCCTCAGTCCTCGTAGGGGCGTTTCATGTCGCGCAGCGAAACGGCCGTTAACTTCGCATAACTATCCTGAACGCCCGTACAGAAGTCAGGAGATTAATATAAAATCCTGATAATTACTATAGCCTGCGTCATTGCTACTGGAACGGAGTGGAATTAAGCAATCTCAGGAGTTTAGGAGATTGCTTCCTATCATCGCAATGACGACTATTCAACCGGATTTGATATAAGAAATAAAATAGGGGAAAAAGGTAGAAAAATGCCCCCATCTCCCCATCTCCCCATCTCCCCATCTCCCCTACTCTCAATCTATAATTTTAAATAGATCCCAAATGGCTTCTATATAACTATTGGGTATAAAGTACATCTTTAAATAAACAACTTCATATAAAACCTCAAAACGGCGGAAAGCTAAAACTATCCGCCGTTTTACCATTAAAAATTAACTTCTGTTCCCAGAAGAAACCAAATCCTATTCAGCAACTTGAGGCACTAACTCTCGTTTTTCACCCTTAGAAACCGTAATCTGACCATCTTCTCCAACATCAACTACAGCAGTATCGCCTTCACCGACCTTGCCAGCCAGAATTTCCTCAGCCAAACTATCCTCAAGCAAACGCATAATTGCCCGACGCAAAGGTCTTGCCCCATAACTAGGATTATAACCTTCCTCAACTAACCGCTCCTGGAAGCGATCAGTAATTTCCAACGTAATACCTTTCTCTGTCAAACGACCAAAGACTTCTTTCAGAAGAATAACAGCAATTTCCTTCACCTCATCCTTAGTCAACTGACGGAAGACAATAATCTCATCCAAACGGTTCAAGAACTCTGGACGGAAATACTGTTTCAACTCCTCATTCACCAAATTACGAATTCGGTTATACTGAGCATCAGCCTCATTTTCTGAGAACTCAAAACCAAGACCACCCCCTCCTTTTTCGATTACCTTAGAACCGATATTAGAAGTCATAATAATCAAAGTATTCTTAAAATCAACCGTCCGACCCTTCGCATCAGTCAAACGACCATCCTCCAAAATTTGGAGCAACATATTAAATACGTCAGGGTGTGCCTTTTCAATTTCATCAAACAGCACCACAGTATAAGGACGACGACGAACTGCCTCAGTTAACTGACCACCCTCGTTATAACCCACATAACCAGGAGGAGAACCAATCAACTTAGAAACAGTATGGCGTTCCATATATTCCGACATATCCAAGCGGATCATCGCCTCCTCAGACCCAAAGAAATATGCAGCCAAAGCCTTAGTCAACTCTGTCTTACCAACTCCAGTCGGTCCAGAGAAAACAAAACTAGCAATAGGTCGGTTAGGGTTTTTCAATCCCACTCTTGCCCGACGAATAGCACGAGATACTGCCTTGACAGCCTCCTCCTGACCAATCAAACGTTGGTGTAGAGTATCTTCCATGTGCAGCAACTTCTCAGACTCAGACTCAGTTAACTTATTCACCGGAACCCCAGTCCAACTCGCCACAATATGAGCAATATCCTCCTCAGTCACCATTGGAGAATCATCCTCAGTAGTAGAGTCGAGCTTTTTATTTTGAGCCAGAGAACGAATTTCCGACTTAATCTCCATTTCCCTGTCGCGCAACTCTCCAGCCTTATCAAAATCCTGAGAACGAACAGCCTCATCCTTCTCCTTCAGAAGTTGACGTAGCTCCTTATCCAACTCCTTAGCTGCGGGAGGCAATTGAGAATTAATCAACCGGACACGGGAACCAGCCTCATCTATCAAGTCAATAGCCTTATCTGGCAAATAGCGATCGCTAATATAACGGTCTGATAACTTAGCAGCAGCTTCCAAAGCAGTATCTAAAATTTTTAACTTATGGTGTTGCTCGTAACGTTCCCGTAAACCATATAATATCTCAATAGTTTCATCAACAGAAGGTTCACCAACCATAACTGGTTGAAAACGACGTTCCAGAGCTGCATCCCGTTCAATATGTTTCCGATACTCATCCAGAGTAGTCGCCCCTATACACTGTAACTCCCCACGAGCCAAAGCAGGCTTCAAAATATTCGCAGCATCAATAGCCCCTTCAGCAGCACCAGCTCCAATCAGAGTATGAACCTCATCAATAACCAGGATGACATTACCCGCAGAGCGAATTTCATCCATAATTTTCTTCAGACGTTCCTCAAACTCACCCCGGTATTTAGTACCAGCAACCAACAGACCAATATCCAGAGTAACCACCCGCTTTTCTTCGAGAATATCCGGTATATCATTATTAGCAATACGTTGTGCCAAACCCTCAGCGATCGCCGTTTTACCCACACCAGGTTCCCCAATCAAAACTGGGTTATTCTTAGTTCTACGACCGAGAATCTGAATTACCCTTTCAATTTCAGTTTGCCGTCCCACCACTGGGTCCAACTTACCCTCAGATGCCATTTGAGTCAGATTTGAACCAAACTCATCAAGAGTAGGAGTTTTTGTACGTCCACCCCCACCACCAGCAGTGACTTCTGCCGTTTCACCCAACATCCGAATTACTTGAGTACGGACTTTAGAAAGGTCTACCCCTAAATTTTCCAGAACTCTTGCAGCTACTCCTTCACCTTCTCGAATTAAACCCAAAAGTAGATGCTCAGTCCCAATATAGTTATGTCCTAATTGTCGTGCTTCCTCCAACGATAATTCCAAAACCCTTTTAGCTCTGGGAGTAAATGGGATTTCTACCGCCACAAATCCCGAACCACGGCCAATTATCTTTTCTACTTCAATCCGAGCATCCTTGAGATTAACACCCATAGATTTCAGAACCTTGGCCGCTACCCCTGTACCCTCTCCAATTAGACCCAGGAGTATTTGTTCTGTCCCCACAAAGTTATGTCCCAAGCGGCGAGCCTCTTCTTGGGCCAACATGATCACTTTGATTGCTTTTTCCGTGAAGCGTTCAAACATAATTTATTCCTATCTCTTAAAGTTGCCCTAATGGTTATTCTAGCGTGACATTTTTACTAAAGCTGTTTCCCACTTCTGGATCTTCAGACCAGAGATACATATCAAAATGTAAATTGATTTTACGATAGTAATCTTTCCAGTCCTATAATAAAGTTTTCCGTGGATCACAGTTTTTACGAAACTACTCGAAAACAAAATAGTCTAACTTAGTTTATTTAGAGTTAGTATTTAGAAAGTTTAGCTTAATAAACCAAGAATTCAGGTAGGGAAATCTCCTATCTGACCTCTTTCTAAATTGCTTTATACTATCTACCATTAATGGTATTGAAAGTTACTTTTTCTTAGCAACAATGTAATTTTAGTTTTTAAAGTATAGCTCAGGTTTTGAGCGTATATGATGGTTAAACTATCTATTTATTTTAAGAAAATATAAAGTTTTCACATTCAACATCATTTATTTCAGCGAAGTAAATATTTTTTTTAGTCAAATAACAGTCTTCTACCTAGTTGTATAGAAAATATGCAACATGGGCAATAGTTTCAAATTTTTAACCAAAAAATACTGTCACCCTCTTAGCCTACGTTTTTGTACCAAAACTACCAATTGTCCTATAGCAGCTATTTTTATTCTCCTGTTTTCGGCTTTTGATGAGGATCAAAAGGATTAACAACTTTAAGAAAATTCTTCGGAGGAGAAACAACAGCCTGAGAAGACGGTGCAGGTTGAGTGGGGCGAGCATTACCCATACCTAACTCTCCTTTCTCTAATGTTCCTACCACCAGAGAGCCAATATAATCAGCACTGGTATAAGCCATCTCAATACATTGACTGATATTTTCTAGACCTTTGTCGTCAATAATACCATTACTGGTGGCCTTGTAAAACTGCACGGTAATAAGGATAGGATAGCGATCGTCCCGTTCTAGTTTGTAATCTCCCAACTCTAGATGTTCGCCTTCATCCTCCCCATGTCCAATGACAGCATCTTCCATATCGCAGCAGTCTGTCGATCTTACCAACTCAAAGTAATCAGTTTCACCCAGAGAAGAGGAATATGCCAATGCCACAGGAAAAGAATATTCTATTTCCTTCT
This sequence comes from Dapis hubbardiae BLCC-M172, assembly GCF_050016015.1. Taxonomy (NCBI): domain Bacteria; kingdom Bacillati; phylum Cyanobacteriota; class Cyanophyceae; order Oscillatoriales; family Microcoleaceae; genus Dapis; species Dapis hubbardiae. The sequence continues at coordinate 738 of NZ_JBNHEQ010000220.1, read as the reverse complement.
GTTTGAGTGGCACTTGAACAATCATTACCATATTCACATCTTGAGCGATTTCTACTTGCTCGCGAGCTGCTTCGAGGGAAATACCTTGTTGAGTTGCCAGATCGGTTGCTAAATTTTCTTTATAGTCACTCAAACGTTCGCCAGTCAAGCAAGCTCTCTGGCCATTGTTGTTGAAATAAATATTTTGTCCCCATTCTGCTACATCCTCACCATTATCAATAACTGTGGCACTGCTGCCTTCGGTAGAAATCAAAATAGCTAGAACAGCAGGGTTTCCCGGTTCTAATTGGTAGTTAAATAATACTGGATTAAAACTACATTTACCTTGACTGGGAATAGGCAAAAAACAAGCTTGAGCGCTTACCAAGACATGGGTATCTTTCTCTGTTAGTAGAGATTGACTTTCTGGATTAAATTTACTAGGGTAACTGATATACTGCTGTAAATTAGTCAGGTATTCCTCCAAACTCACCACTTCTAATTTTTTTCCTTTTTCATTCCCTACTTTAATTTTGACAAGCTCTAGAGGAACATCACCTGTTTTATCTGTAAAATTAGGATAACGAATAACGGGTAAGAGTTCTCTACGACCTAGTTCTTCTGGATGGCGAACTTGAAGAGTCAAATCACTGATATTAGGTCCCCAAACTGAACCAGGTGTTCGAGCAGTGTCTTCCCACATAACATTGTTAAACTAAGCCAGGTAAGTTACCCTACCCGACTCGTCTTCAGAACCGG
>NZ_JBNHEQ010000219.1:1023-11073 GCF_050016015.1 Dapis hubbardiae BLCC-M172 | reverse complement strand
AGGAAGAAGGAAGAAGGAAGAAGGAAGAAGGAAGAAGGAAGAAGGAAGAAGGAAGGGGGAAGAAGGAAGGGGGAAGAAGGAAGGAAGGAAGGAGGAAGGAAGGAAGGAGGAAGAAGAGGTAAATATAAACTTATGAGTATTGTTTTTCCTTTTGCTAGAAGTCAAATGATTTGGTATCGGCTCCTTTCTATTGGGTCATCCGAGCAAAATCTACCTTTTTGTAGCATTCTTTTTTCAAAGTGGTATAGCAATCCTATTTTATAGGAAAGCAGTTTTTCCCAGAGCAAGATTAGAGTGCTTTATAAAATGAAAATTTGGTAGTATTGAGTGTTGATGATTTTTGACATTTGCTATTATTAGGTTAACCAAAATAGGAAGTATAGATATGATATTGATTGTTATTGTTAGTAATTGACTCTAGTTAGGTAAAAGAATGTTCAAAGAATTTGTCAAGAAATCTTATGGTATTTCTGCCAAAATGTCTTTAGGAGCAACTATTTTAATTGTAGTTATTGGAGCATATAGTTTACCAGGCAGTACAATAATTTTCCCAAATCAGAAGCAGCATAAATTAGCCCAAACAGCAGATAAAAATACCATGAATAAATTAGTTTATGCCAATAATAAATTGGGTTTTCAACTATTTTCAGAAATTCAGAAATACCAATCAAACGAAAATGTTTTTATCTCGCCAATAAGTATAGCGATCGCTCTCTCAATGACGTACAATGGCGCTGCGGGAGAAACTCAAAAAGCTATGGCTAAAACTCTAAATTTTCAGGGAATGAGTTTAGCAGAAGTTAATCAAGCAAATAAGGATTTAGGGATTTTATTAAATAGTTTAAATCCCGAGATTAAATTAAATATTGCTAACTCTATCTGGACTGACAAGGGAACATCTTTTTCTCCAAATTTTCTGCAAGTAAATCAAAATTTTTATCAGAGTCAGGTAAGGGAAATTGACTTTAATAATCCGGAAAGTCCGAAAATTATTAATGATTGGGTAAAAGATAAAACTGAAGGGAAAATTGAGAAAATTATTCAAGCACTTAACCCTAATGATGTCATGGTGTTGTTAAATGCTATTTATTTTCAGGGAAATTGGGAAGAACAATTTTCAGAAGATTTTACTAGAGAGATGCCTTTTTATTTAGCCAATGGAACTCAAAAACAACATCCAATTATGTTCCAATCGTCAAGATATTTATATTACGATAATCAATATTTTCAAGCAGTGAGTTTGCCCTATAAAAAAGGTCTGGCTAGTATGTATATATTTCTCCCCAGGAAACAAGTCGGTTTAGAGGGATTTTATCAAATTTTGAATGAAAAAAACTGGAACAATTGGATGAAACAGTTTGAAGATTATGAAGTTAATTTAGGTTTGCCAACGTTTAAAAATGAATATGAAGTGACTCTCAACGATATGTTGAAATCTTTAGGAATGCAAATAGCTTTTCAGCCAGGGGTAGCCGATTTTTCGGGGATAAGTTCTGAGAATTTATTTATCAGTGAAGTTAAACAGAAAACATTTGTTGAAGTAAATGAAACAGGAACAGAAGCAGCAGCAACTACCAGCTTCACAATAACATTGGAAAGTGCAGTAATGACTGTCGATATGTTAGTTAATCGTCCCTTCTTTTTTGCTATTAGAGATAACAAATCTGGAACTATTCTGTTTATGGGAGAAATTACAAATCCAGAATATTAATACCAAATATAAAATTACTTTTGAATGGGTAACTTTTGTGAAATGGTATTAGGGGTGGAAAAAAATAATTAAGTGTAAATAATTGATTATAGCGTTTCTCAAGTTACTGAGGTACAGTTTTTTTTCTTCTTTTCTATTCCCTGTTTCCATAATTACTACTCTCTACTCCCTAAAAATTACCGAAAAATTAAGGTTTAAAGCCTCTCCTTCAAGGATAAAAAAAGAAAAAAATTATTTTTAACCTTACCTCTTATTTTTAAGAAGAGGTAATTATTAATTATTAATTGTTAATTAGGGCTGGCTGATTAAATATAAAAGCATTTACGGGTAAAGGTTTGAGCAATTTTAGGTCTGGAAAAAGTACGAGCTTTTTGGGTGATAAAGCAGAAATTGTGAGCATTTTGGGTAGACTATGGCAGAAAAATCAAAGGACTATTCTTCCTCCTACCTCCTCTATAATTCCCATTTCTCCTGACTCCCTACGGACCTTGCGTAACAAAAATGCGTTTTCCGTCCCGGAATGCTCGGCAAACATGTTGCGCAGCAAAACGTCCCTACCTCCTGACTCCTACCCTTACCCATAAGACTTTTTCAGCAAACCCTAATTATTAATTATTGAATAATTTTGAACCTCACTCAGAGATGGGAATTGCTATAATAATAAAAGACAAAATTATCACAACTTTCTCCAACTTATTACCTGAATTACCCAACTTAGTAAAAATATTGTTTGAGCGAAAAATAAAAGTATAAAGCCTCTCCTTTTAAGGAGAAAAAAGAAATATTATTTCTTTGTATTCAATCTGATGGTTTTAACCAGAGGTAATTATCCATTATCAATTAATGACCTGCTTATGTTTCTTCCTTTTGATAAAAATTCCAGAAGTTAAGGTAATTAGTTAACATCACTATCACAGCCACATCATCAACTACTCTACAGATACAATAGATTAATTAAAACCTCTAGTTATTAAAATAATTAAAAATTTCCCACTTTTTTACCCCGAAATTCATACTTTCGACTTTTGTAATACCAATTCACTTTAAAGATGTCACAAATAATTTCCTGAAATTACTGTATAGTCAAAGTTTTGAGCCTATAAAATCTTATTTTTAACTTTTGAGTGTTTATTTTTAACTTCCGTGAAACAGTATAAGGTTAGGTTTAACCGAATATAATAAATAGAACTTAATTTAGGCTCAAACTAGCCACTATTTTTATGAATAACCCTATATATCCAGGTCTAATACTTACTGACCGCTATAAAATTATCAAACAATTAGGACATGGTGGTTTTGGACGTACCTACCTCGCAGAAGATAACCACCGTTTCCAGGAACTCTGCGTACTTAAAGAATTTGCCCCCCAAGTTCACGGTAGCTACGCTTTACAAAAATCTCAGGAACTATTTGAACGGGAAGCAGGTGTATTATACAAGTTACGACATCCACAAATTCCTGGTTTTCGGGAAATGTTTCGCTATAAGTTAAATGGGGAAGGATATCTATTTTTAGTACAAGATTATATAAAAGGTAAAACTTATCGTGCTTTGCTAGAAAACCGCAAACTTCAAGGCAAACTTTTTAGCGAAGCAGAAGTAAAAAAATTTTTGCTGCAACTATTACCAGTGTTGGAATATATTCATAACTTAGGAGTTATTCACCGTGATATTTCTCCAGATAATATAATTCTACAAACTTCTGACAAATTGCCAGTATTAATTGATTTTGGTGGGGTGAAGGAAACGGCAACAAAAGTCGCCTCTGAGTATGCGAACAAAGGAGGTAATATTTTACCCCAAGCAACAAAGTTAGGAAAATTAGGATATGCTCCAGATGAACAAATGCGACTAGGAGTTATCAATAATGACAGCGATCTATATGCTCTAGCAGTAACAGCTTTAGTTTTACTAACTGGAAAGGAACCCTCTTTTTTGATAGATGGTAAGAACTTAACTTTTAACTGGCGCAAGGAAATTAGTCTTAGTGAAAATCTGGGAAATATATTAGATAAAATGTTAGCGTCTAAACCAAGCGATCGCTTTTCCACCGCTCGTCAAGTTATTGAAGCACTAGAAAATCTGCCATCTAGCATTGACTTAGCTACTACCCAAGCACCACCAGACATAGTTTCCACTCCTCCTGTTACTGCTGGTAAACTCTCCAATGTAACTACTATGTCAGTTTCCCAAGCTCATGTTACTACTGATGTTGCCAAAAAATCTTCTATTTGGTCAACAATTTTATTAGTATTAGTCACAATATTTAGTATGGGAGGAATAGGTTGGATAGGTGGTAATTTTTGGTTAGAATACGCATCTAATCAAAATAGAATTGTCAATGATAAACCAGAAAAATTGAGCGATCGCCTCAAAAAATTAGGTATCGATGAATCTTTCTTTTTCCCCTTAGTAGATGAATTTTTCTACAGTCAGTATCCTCAAAAAAGAGGGCAAATTTTGAGTAATAAAACTTCAGAAGATAAATTATGGCAGGAGCGATGGTATGCAATAGCTAATAAGTTAGCAGACAGACTAGAAACACTAAGTCCAGAAACTCGTCGCAGGTTAGGTAATTATAGTAAAGATGATATTTATCGATGGCGATCTCAACTGAGGAGATTAAATATTAGTAGTGCTGCTTTTAATGATTTAACCGATGCTCAGTTTCTTGATTTATTTTCAGAGCAAACTCGTGGTCAAAACCTCATTGGTTTACCAATAGGTCAAGTTTGGCAAGCGATCGCTACTGATACAATGAAAGATTTACAAAGTAGAAAATCTATAGCAGAAATTCGTTTTGCACGAGGTTCCTATAGACAAGTTGTTCAGGGTACTCTCCAACCAGGAGAAGGTAAAATTTATCTAGCTTGGTTACAAGATGAACAAATTTTGCGAGTCAGATTAGAACCTAATTCTCCAGAAGTTTTATTATCAATTTATCCTCCCAGAAATTATCGCCGTAGGTCTAGAGGATTAATAGAAGATTCTCCAGAAAATCAATGGATAGGTGAAACAAAAAGGTCGGGTTATTATCAATTTGTAGTTGTTTCAAATTCAGATAAACCTATTGAATATTCTTTAGTATTATTTGCTAGAAATAAAATTAATGGTAGGTATTAGTTCAATAATTAATAATTAACAATTAATAATTAATTATTACCGAAATATTGTGGCTTAAAGCCTCCCCTTTTAAGGGGATAATAAATAAAAATTTTCCTGTTCGTCAATCCTCTTCTTTTCAAGGAGAGGTAATTCGCGCATTCTAAATTCTTAATTCTAAATTCTTGAACTATTCTTAAGAACCTACACATATAGCAATCAGGAATCAGATGTGAGAATTGAGATGTTCCTTTAAAGTATAGAATATAGCAGTTATTTTACTCATATATGTTCGTTTTTTCTTCTTCTCTGTTGCCTGTTGCCTGTTGCCTAAAAATCTCCAATATCTCACAACTAAAATCATATTGCTATAATTACTTGCCTATTCTCTATAGCTGTTACCCTTATACTATAAGGTTCTGAATTTTAGGCAATGTGTAATTACAGCGATTTTCATTTCAGTAGACTACAGTAGGGACGTTCCATGGAACGTCCCTAAAAGATTTTGGTTGTGAAGATGTGGTTTATCAATCTGAAAAGCAGTGTAATTTTGTGTACCTGCTTAAAAAGAATACGATTTGAAAACTTTGAAAAAAGCTATTGATAAATTTAAAGAGAATTAAAAGTTACTGCCAAAGTACATTCCTTTAACCTTAGAAATAATTATTCATTATTTGCTGATAGCTGAATGCTGATAGCTGACGGCTGATTGCTTATAACTATCTTGACACTGAAAGAAAAACTATGAGATAATATATATAAGCATAAAACTATGTAGTTAAAATTAATTATTCAACAGAAATTTAGGAGGGTCTATGTGGAAATACATAATTATTGGTTTAATCACCCTAGAATTAGTCTTACTCAGTGGATTTTTTAGATACCCAGCTAATGCAACAATTAGAGATTCAGAAATTTTTACTTGGGATTATGCTTCTATAAGTAATTCTCAGGTTGTTTGTAAAAAAGTCAAATTTCACCCTATAAATAGGAGGCTACCAGAATCATCAGATATGGAGCCTGTAAATATTAATTCTCAAGTAGTAAATGATAGTTATTGTGCTGATTTAACTAAACCTGTTTAATCCCATATCCTGATGATTAATTACCAGAAAAAAATGTAGGAATATCCCTAAGATTAAACAAAACTAGAGTTAACAGAAATGTAAGCATTCTGTAGGAAAAAAAAATTAATTCGCAAAAAATGAGAGCTGAATTCTAATAGCTGAATGCTTACCGAAATATTGTGGTTTAAAGCCTCCCCTTTTAAGGGGATAATAAATAAAAATTTTCCTATTCATCAATCCTCTTCTTTTCAAGGAGAGGTAATATCAAATCCGGTAGTATTGGTGTAATTAGATAGTTAATCGACGAGTCAGGAGTCAGGAGTCAGGAGTCAGGAGGGAAGAGAATTTAGAAATATTTGCTCAGGGATGAAGATGAAAATTTTTTTATACCGAATTAAGCGGATTTGATATAATTCTAAATTCTTAATTCTAAATTCTTAATTATTGAAATAAAATGTTCAATAAAAAAAACAAAATAGTTAAAAAAAACCGGGTTTAAAATGACATAAATCCGGTTTTCATATTTTTCAAGGCACATGATATGATCGAGTCTATCTGAATAGTTATAAACTAAAGAGGTGAAAAAAATATGAAATATCGTGTCACACTCAACCGTAGAGATATAATAGTCGAAGCAGGAACTAAAGAAGAAGCAGCTCAACAAGCAGAAGGAAAGATTAATCAAGGGGAAAAAATTAATAATATTAAACCAGTCACATCATCAGAATCTAAATCAGGTTCTTGGTGGGAAATTTGGTTAGATTAAATATCAACTAACTTAAGGAAATACAAATCTTTGTATTTCCTCTGTATGTGAAATATGGAAAATTTTTCTCAAAAAGCTCCCCTTTGAAAAAAAATAGTTTGTATTTTCTTTATTTTTTCTTCAGAATTAAAACTTCGGTATAAAATTAAACAAAAATTATAATTTTAATGAATATTTTAATGTAAAGTATCGTAACAATTCCGATCAAAATCTTGAGAAATCTTACCTTAGTTTGACAAGCGGTCTAACCTATAAATTTGAAGTAATGTAACGAGGTAAAATGATGAATAATTTCCAAAAATATCGGCTTAGTTGCACCCTCACCTTCGGCGACATTTATGGCCAGATTATTGTTTGGTTGATAGTAGTATTCTTGAGCATTGCTGGAGGAGTTGCCCTTTGGACTAGCAGTAACCAAGTCTATGCTCTGGGAGCTATTGCCCTAGTTGTTGTCTTGTCTCTACCCTTCCTTTTATTTTCTTTCGTAACTACCCTATTAAATCATATTGAAGTTTCTTCAGTAGACCCGAATGAGGAAGAGGAAGTTGAAATGCCAACACCTGGTCAACAAGCAGCAACATCTATGAGCTAAATATTTTGAGTCTTTATTTCGTGACTTAAAAATTACTTAATTCTTCAATTAATCAAGAATCTAAAAGTATTAAAAATCTGCCTGTCGAATGACAGGTAGGTTTTTATCGGGATAGGGAATAGGGAATAATATTAAATCCGGTAGTATCGGTCTAAATTAGATAAAGAGTGTGGGAAGGGTGGGGAGTGTGAAAAGTGTGGGAAGATAGAGATATCTAGAAATATAACAATAGCTGAAAATGGAACATTTTTTTATACTGAATTAAGCGGATTTGATATTAAGGAGGAAGAAAAAAGGTAGAAAATGATATAATTAGGTGGCTTCTATTTTAAATTAGTTTCAGGGAATAGAAAATAATTTTTGTGGATAATTTTAGACAAATTTTTACCATAAATTATATCAAATTCCTTAGTATCGGTACAATTCAATATTGTAGGGGTTTGGTGACCAAACCACTACAAAACTTATTCTCCAAAGTCGGCAGATTTGATATTACTTTACCGACTATAAAGTAAGATGATAAAAGAACAAAAATACCTAATATTTAGCTAATGTTAGAACACGACATAATTATAGTAGGCGGCGGTCTTGCTGGTTGTCGCGCTGCTGTGGAAATAGCTCGCAAAAATCCTAGTTTAGATGTGGCGGTTGTTGCCAAAACTCACCCCATTCGTTCTCACTCTGTCGCTGCTCAAGGTGGAATAGCTGCTTCCCTACAAAATGTAGACCCTGAAGATAGTTGGAAAGCTCATGCTTTTGATACTGTAAAAGGTTCCGACTATTTGGCAGACCAAGACGCAGTAGAAATTTTAGCAAAGGAAGCACCAGATGTAATTATTGACTTAGAACATTTGGGAGTATTATTCTCTCGTTTGCCAGATGGTCGCATCGCTCAACGTCCTTTCGGCGGTCACTCCCACAACCGCACCTGTTATGCTGCGGATCAAACAGGTCACGCTATTTTGCATGAGTTGGTAAATAACCTCCAGCGTAATGGGGTAAAAGTATATCAGGAATGGTATGTCATGCGTCTGATATTGGAAGAAGGTCAGGCAAAAGGCTTAGTTATGTATCATATTTTGGATGGGGAAATAGTTGTACTTCGAGCAAAGGCGATAATGCTTGCCACTGGTGGTTATGGTCGGGTGTTTAATACCACTTCTAATGATTATGCTTCGACTGGCGACGGTTTGGCAATGGCTGCAATGGCAGGTTTGCCTCTGCAAGATATGGAATTTGTGCAGTTTCATCCCACTGGTTTATATCCAGCAGGGGTTTTAATTTCTGAGGCGGTGCGCGGTGAGGGTGCTTATCTAATTAATAGTGATGGCGATCGCTTTATGGCGAATTATGCTCCGAGTCGGATGGAGTTGGCACCTCGTGATATTACTTCCCGCGCTATTACTTTGGAAATTCGTGCTGGTCGTGGAATTAATATGGATGGTAGTGCAGGAGGTCCGTTTATTTATCTGGATCTGCGACACATGGGTCGGGAAAAAATTATGAGTAAGGTGCCGTTTGCTTGGGAAGAGGCTCATCGCCTTGTAGGTATTGATGCGGTGAACAAACCGATGCCAGTTCGTCCGACTGCTCATTATTCTATGGGTGGCATTCCTACTAATACTGATGGTAGAGTTTTGGCGAGTGCTGATGGTTTGGTGGATGGGTTATTTGCTGCGGGTGAATGTGCTTGTGTTTCGGTACATGGGGCGAACCGTTTGGGAAGTAATTCTTTGTTGGAATGTGTGGTTTATGGACGACGCACTGGAGCAGCGATGGCTGAGTTTGTAGAGGGTAGAAAGTTACCTGATGTTGAGGAGGAAGGTTATTTAGAGGAGGCGCGGGAACAAGTTCAGGGTTTGTTAGAGCGCTCTGGAGAATATCGCATTGATTTTTTACGGCAGCAGTTTCAGGATGCAATGAGTGAACATTGTGGTGTGTTTCGTTCCCAGGATGTAATGCAGCAAGGGTTGGAAAAATTGGAGCAGTTGCAGGAGCAGTATCAGCAGGTTTATTTGGATGATAAGGGTAAGTCTTGGAATACGGAAATTATTGAGGCGTTGGAGTTGCGGAGTATTATTGTTGTGGGTGAGACAATTTTAAGTTCGGCGTTGAGTCGTCAGGAAAGTAGAGGCGCTCATAGTCGAGAAGATTTTCCGCAACGAAATGATGAGCAGTTTTTACAGCATAGTTTAGCTTATTATTCGTTGGCGGGAATTGATATTAATTATCGACCTGTGGCAATAACTATGTTTGAACCACAAGAGCGCAAATATTAAATTAATAATGGATAATGGATAATTGATAATTGATAATGGATAATTGATAATTAATCCATTGGGTTTAAAACCTCTCCTTTTGAGGAGAAAAAAGAAATAAGATTTCCCCACTTGGTTCTATCCTTTCGGTTTTAACCAGATTCATTATTCATTATCCATTAATGAATTGTTCCTTCTTTCTTTTTATACCAATTTCCTGGAAATCATAATAATGAGTAATAAAATTTTAGTAACTGCAAGTAGTGGTAATATGTTTGCTGATTGAGGTATTAATAATGCTGAAAAAACTCTAGCTAAGGCAAAAATTGGTAACCGTATATGTGAATTAATTAATGAACCTCAATTAAGTCTTTCTCTTGAATGAATTAAGCAACTACTTAAAATATCCCAACAATATTTTGATGAATTGTTGATAAATAATCAAGAGGATAATAATAATGAGTGATGAAATTTTAGTAACTGCAAGTAGTGGTAATGTATTTGCTGATTGAGGTATTAATAATGCTGAAAAAACTCTAGCTAAGGCAAAAATTG
>NZ_JBNHEQ010000219.1:0-923 GCF_050016015.1 Dapis hubbardiae BLCC-M172 | reverse complement strand
GGTAATGTATTTGCTGATTGAGGTATTAATAATGCTGAAAAAACTCTAGCTAAGGTAAAAATTGCTAACCGTATATGTGAATTAATTAATGAACCTCAATTAAGTCTTTCTACAGCATCAGAATTATTAGGTATTAGTGAGGAAAAAATTTCGAGACTTATCAGTGGTTTGTTGCAATAATTTGATTCTGACCAATTATTTCAGTTTCTCAATTATCTAGATCGAGATATTGAAATAGTGATTAAACCTAAATCACTAAAAAGTAAGAATAGAGAGGATTTACATACCATTTTTAGGAAGTATTTTAATCAGACTTACTATTCGTAACATTCTTTGTTCAAAATGGGATAGCGGTTTTCACAAAGGTAGACTACAAAACTTCTTCCTTCTTCCTTCTTCCTTCTTCCTTCTTCCTTCTTCCTTCTTCCTTCTTACTTCTTCCTTCTTCCTTCTTCCTTCTTACTTCTTACTTCTTCCTTCTTCCTTCTTACTTCTTCCTTCTTCCTTTAAACCCAAATCTCTGTACTCTATATTAATGAAAACTGCTATATCACTTCTTACTTCCGACTACTTATATTATTTTCGGTTAAATAGTTATTATAATTAAAGTTCGTAGTTTTGCTCTAGCCCCAACTGTAGATAGGGCTAGCAGCTCTACTACAAACAAAAATTTTATTATAAGTAATTATCTAAACATTATATAGCAATCCTCCGCATATTCGTGGCAAAAATATTACTGCTTTTTAGGCAACAGGGAACAGGCAACAGGCAACAGGTAAGAGTTTCAACTTTTTTATCTACTTTTTGATTTGTCGCGACCTATTTAGGATTGCTATATTACTTCTTGCTTCTTGCTTCTTACTTCTTACTTATTCCTTCTTCTTTCTTCCTTCTTAAAACTATGTCTCAATTATTAATTAATC
>NZ_JBNHEQ010000218.1:0-3050 GCF_050016015.1 Dapis hubbardiae BLCC-M172 | reverse complement strand
TTACTCAAGTTTCCCACTCTTTGTGTACTACATTTTGTCGTGCGGAATGTGGGTTCCAGGGTAGGCTTCAAGGCGCGAATTATTTAATTATTAATTATTCGGTAAATAATTGATTATTTTTATCCGATAATTTGGTTTGATTTTTAATTATTGGAGGTGTTTTAAATTATCCATCGAAAAAATTTTGACTTTCATTGATTCATTATCAATTATAATCAGCTAATCAGCTAATCGGCAAAAGAATAGCCGTTCTCTCAAAAAAAACTTTACTCCATATAATGAACAGCAAACTACTTCAACAAGTCCGAATTTTAGACCCTGTTTCCCAGACAGATCGAGTTGCTGATGTTTTAATTATTGATGGAAAAATAGCAGGGGTTGAGGGAAATATTTCTGAGTTCCCTACTAAAACAGATATTCAAGATTGTCGGGAATTAATTTTAGGTCCTGGTTTAGTCGATTTATATTGTCATAGTGGGGAACCAGGGTTTGAGGAACGGGAAACTATTGAATCTCTAATGCAAGCTTCTAGAGCTGGTGGTTTTACTAGATTAGCAATTTTGCCCGATACTTTTCCACCTTTGGATAATCCTGCTGGTTTGGCAAGATTAAAAAATTTGGCAACTCAGACAACTGATAAATCTACTTTTCCTCTTCTTTATTATTGGGGTGCTATTACCCAAGGTGTAAAAGGTGAGCAAATGACTGAGTTGGGAGAATTAGCAGTAACGGGAGTTGTAGGGTTTGCTGATGGTTTGCCTCTAGAAAATCTTGGTTTGTTACGGCGAGTTTTGGAATATTTGAAACCTCTGAATAAATCTGTGGCTTTGTTTTGTAATAATTCTGGGTTGGCAGGTAATGGGGTGATGCGAGAAGGATATGATTCTATTCGCTTGGGTTTGCCTGGGGTTCCGACTATGGCTGAAAGTTCTGCTTTGGCTGCTGTATTAGAGCTAGTAGATGATATTGGTACTCCGGTTCATATTATGAGAGTTTCTACTGCTCGAAGTGTTGAGTTGATTGGAACTGCTAAAAGTAGGGGTTTGCCTATTACTGCTAGTACAACCTGGATGCACTTGTTGTTGGATACTCAAGCTATAGAGGGTAAGTCTCCTTTTGATACTGAGTTTATTCCTTATGACCCGAATTTACGTTTGGAACCTCCTCTGGGAAATAATAGCGATCGCCTAGCTTTAGTTCAAGGTATTAAGGATGGGGTTTTAGATGCTATTGCTATTGACCATTCTCCTTTTTCTTATGAGGAGAAAACCGTTGCTTTTTCTGAAGCACCCACGGGAGTTATAGGGCTAGAAACAGCATTACCTTTATTATGGAAGAATTTTGTCGAAACTGGAGAATTGTCAGCTTTAGAGTTATGGAGGGTATTAAGTACGGCTCCTAGCAAATGTTTAGGATTAAGTCCTGGAGAGATAAAACCTCAAAAGTCAGCAGAAGTTACCCTATTTGCGCCTCAAGAAACTTGGGTAGTAGAAAAGCAAACTTTGAAATCTCGTTCTATCAATACACCCTGGTTAGGAAAACAAATTCAAGGTCGTGTCCTGGAGTCTGAATTTTAAAGGATATGACTTTTTCAGAAGCACTCCGAATTTAGTTGATATTTTGGGTAATTATAAAATTTCCCACTAAGATTACTATTGTAAGTAAATACTGGAAAATCAAAAATTATTTTCAAATTAAATCTTTTGTGGTCTGATGATAAATAGTTGTTCAGTTTATCCTCTATATATTCCGAAACAGTTTATGGAAGATATAACTATTACTCCCTTCCCGGTGCAAGATTATCATCAGTAGATAATTGCAGTTAAATTTGGCTAGGTAATCTTTAATAGTGGCAAGTAGAGAAAACTAGATTTAGTTTAAGTTTTGGGTAATTCTAAAATCTCCTACTAAGATTACTATTATAGAAGCCATTTGGTATCTATTTAACAAATTACAAGTCCAATAGCCATCTGGGTTTTAAGAGTCTGGCAGTCATTTTTCGTGATTTTTCGGTCTCCTGAACCCCTATAGTTGTTAAGCTCCCTAAAACGGCTTTCCTGAAAGCTTTGTATTTCAAGAAAAGATACGCTTAGGGGTTCTATAAGTCAATACTGGAAAATCAAAAATTATTGCCAAATTAAATCCTTTGTGGTTTGATGGGTATTTGGTTATCCAGCTTATCAAGTTTATCCAATATATGTTCCGAAACAGTTTATGAAAGATACAAATACTGAACCAGATAAAGTTGGTTGGTACAACAGAAGCAGTATTTCTCTAATACTGAAAAATTAAGTATTGGCAAACTAAATCCTTTGTGGTTTGATGGGTATTTGGTTATCAAGTTCATACAAGATCTATTCCGAAATAGTTTATGAAAGAGACAAACACTGAAACTAAACCAAATAAAGTTGGTACAACAGAAGCAGCATTTCTTTTAAATATTTCTACTGCTAGACTCAGGTTGCTTCTCAGGCAAGGTCGCCTGAAGGGAGCCGAAAAAGTCAAACGGTTCTGGGTAATTCCTTTAAATAGTCGAGGAATGCCAGAAATTACCCCTGGTCGCCGTGGTCCTGAAGGAACTTGGAATAAAGGATTCCGCACAGGCAATACTTTTATCCATGTACTGCGAAGAGAAATTGACCATAACCGAGACCACGGCACATCTCTTCCAGCTATTTCTGTCAAACAAGGAGACAGAAATGACCATTGCCACGAAGTAGAAATTCTAGGAAATTGCAAAATTGTCTATCGACCCCATAAACCTAACAGAAGTCAAGCAGGCGGTGCCCGCCTGTGGATTGAGACAGAGCCTGATGTGGAAATTATTCGCAAATTTTTCCGAGATACGGAACTAGACGAAAATCAACTTCAAGGTTCTAGTGAATTTAGAGTCTGATTTTTAGATTCAACTAATAATATTTATCTATATTAATAAGTAGTGGTGTCGGTTTGTTTAACTTTGAAGTTGGCATTGTAAATTGTTATGCAAGTAATTATTATAGTTACTAAATCTATAGAAAAATATTCCTAGACAAGTGTTTTAATTAAGT
>NZ_JBNHEQ010000217.1:0-9830 GCF_050016015.1 Dapis hubbardiae BLCC-M172 | reverse complement strand
AGTAAACCACAAAACTTTTGTAGGAGTCAGGAGTCGTAGGGGCTTGCTGGCCATGAAAAACGCAAAGCTCCGCTTTATATGTCGCTCCGCGTTTTTCATGTCGGCTCAAGCGCCGTTAGCGGAGCTTTGCGCTAGCAAAACGGAGTTGTGCGATAGCAAAACGCCCGTACAGGAGTCAAAGGCTAGTTTCAAAGCTCTACATCCTCAAGTTGCAACCGAATACAAGTCTTCGATTATGTCCCCAGTGCAAATCGACTGTGGTTTATCCATTTGAAAACTGCTGTAGAAAATATTTCATTAATTGATAATGGATAATGGATAATTATTTTTGTTGACGAAGCGTTGCGGAACGCAAGCATAATTATCAATTATTTAGATATCTCTAGAAAAGAGGAAGTAGGGAGAATTAATTGATATTTCTGTGGGATAATTTATTTTATTTTTTATTTAGCAATCCTAAATGATTTGTGAGAATTTTTATAATAGTTAAGATTGAGGGAAAACTTGAAAATTCTGACTCCTGACTCCTGACTCCTGTAAGGGCGTTAACGATAGTTATGCGAAGCTAACGGCCGTTTCGCTGCGCGACATGAAACGCCCCTACCACAAAAATATTACAATTTAAATAGGATTGCTATTATGGGATTGATGATATAATTGCACAGTACAAAACTTTACCCTTGAAAGTCAATCATTTTATGAACCAGAATCTTTCCCAATTGTCAAGTTATCGACAAAATTTTCCGGCTTTAGCTAATAAAAATTATTTTAATTATGGCGGTCAAGGACCGATGCCTGAAATATCTTTGCAGGCAATTTATAACTCTTATCAAAAAGTACAAAATCTCGGACCTTTTTCTGAAAAAGTTGGTAAGTGGGTGATGAATGAAGCAGCTTTAACGCGAAGAGCGATCGCTACAGAATTAGGCGTTTATTCAGATACTATTACTTTGACAGAAGATGTTACTGTAGGTTGTAATATTCCACTTTGGGGTTTAGACTGGCAGCCTGGAGATCATCTATTACTTTCTGACTGTGAACATCCGGGAGTTATTGCTACAATTGACGAGATTCAAAAACGTTTCAAGATAGAGGTTTCTACTTGCCCAATAATGGCAACTTTAAATGAAGGAAACCCTGTAGAAGTGATAGAGCAAAATTTACGTCCTAATACAAAATTATTAGTAATTAGTCATCTTTTGTGGAATACAGGTCAAGTTTTACCATTAACTGAAATTGTAAAATTGTGTCATTCTTTATTTTCATCCCCAATTAAAGTATTAGCTGATGCTGCTCAATCTGTAGGAGTTTTACCTTTAAAATTAGCAGAAACAGAAGTTGATTTTTATGCCTTTACTGGTCATAAATGGTGGTGCGGACCAGAAGGTTTAGGCGGACTTTATGTAAGTGCTAAAGCTAGAGAAAGTTTAAGTCCTACTTTTATTGGTTGGCGGAGTATTTTGAAAGATAAAACTGGTAAACCGATTGGTTGGCAACCTGATGGTAGACGTTATGAAATTGCTACTTCTGCTTATCCTTTATATTCTGGTTTAAGGGAGGCAATAAATTTACATAATCAATGGGGAACTGCAACAAAAAGGTATGAAAAAATTAAAGAGTTAAGTGCATATTTATGGGAAAATTTAAGCAAAATTCCTGATGTTCAATGTTTACGCACAGCACCTCCAGAATCAGGATTAGTTTCTTTTCAGTTAACCAATGGTAAATCGCATCAGCAGTTAGTTGAATATTTAGAAATCCAGGAAATTATGGTGCGAACTATTCTCGATCCAGATTGTGTGAGAGCTTGTGTTCATTATTTTAGTGGAGAAGCAGAAATTGATAAATTAGTTGCAGAAATTCAAGCTTTTGTTTAGGTAATAGACAACAATAGGTAGGGATATTTTGACCGAATAATTAATAGTTAATAGTTAATAGTTGATAGTCAATAATTAATTATTCATTCAACAATTAAGGTTTAAAGCCTCCCCCCATAGGGGATAAATCAAAAAAAAATTCCTTGAGCGCCAATCCTATCCGTTTCAATAAGGGGTAATTATTAATTATTAATTGTTCATTGTTAATTGCTGAAAATATTCCTACCAAACTTTTTATCAATTATTGTGGTATTTGAGAATCTCTATATAATTATTTTTATTACTTGGTACTTATCTCAGCAATAACGCTTATAACTAAACCGGATTTATTATGATATATAATATAAAATTAAATTTATGTTTTGACTTTCACTTAAAGGTAAAAAACCATGAAATTTATATTAGGAATCATCGCTGTTTTAACAATTTGGGTAATGCCAGTAAAAGCAGAGAACCAAAGCATTGAGAAATTAGTAGAAGCTCTACGACTAGCAGCACCACAAACGGGAACAGAAAATGATGGGTTATATAGCGACTGGCAAGTTAAAGCAGAAAATATTCTCAGATGGTCAAGACTTTGCCCAGGGAAGCAAATGACTGTGGAAGAATTTGAGGCAAACACAACAAAAGCTAGGAAGGTTTTAGAATGCGTAATGGAAGATATTTTAAATGAACAATATGCTGCTAGTGGTAATGATGAGTCATTAGCAGTACGTCGAGCAGCAGCATGGTGGATGACAGGAGACCCAGAGCAATATAATCAAGGTGAGACTGCTAACTATACTAATAAAGTTTTGGATTTCTATCAAAAACAGAAATAATGAAATTTTGTTGCTAAATTAATTAAAAATCCTGTAATACCAAATCTGCTAGTATAGGTAGAAAAAACTAGAGAAACCGGGTTGGTATTAAATTACCCACCAGAATAACATATACCTTCTATAAACCCGGTTTCTTATAACACTTCAAACCAAGCGGATTTAATATAATACAGGTGCAATAAATTTTGATTTCAATAATTGAACTCTTGAATAAAATTGCTTCTTTATTATATAAATTTATCGCTACGATAGAGCAATAAAATCTAGAATTTTTATGCTTTTTTATTTTTTATTTCTGACTCCTAAGCAGCAACTAAACTATTTATAGTAAACATTTATTAAACTTGTATTAGTTCCTACAACACTTTTCAGATTCCTGAACCACAGATTCAAAATCATAACCCTTGTAGGGACGTTCCATGGAACTTCCCTACTGTAGTCTATTCAAATGGAAACTGCTATAATACTAATTTGATAAATGTTTGCTACAAATAACTAGGCTATTTATTAGGAGTCAGGAGTCGCATGGGAATGGCTTCAATACCATTTTTGAGCTGCGGAAATTATCTTTTTTGTCAAAGGCACATCTCCTTTCAACAATTAATCATTAATAATTAATAATTACCTCTTCTGTAATAGAAGGATTGCCTAAAAGGAATTTTTTTTTCTTCTCAAGGGGAGATTGGATATGGTTAGGTAACTCATCCATCCCATCCTACGGAAAACTTTCCTTACGGAATGCTACGCAAACGTTAACGACCGCTTTTTCTCCATGAATAGAGAGGCTTTATA
This sequence comes from Dapis hubbardiae BLCC-M172, assembly GCF_050016015.1. Classification (NCBI taxonomy): domain Bacteria; kingdom Bacillati; phylum Cyanobacteriota; class Cyanophyceae; order Oscillatoriales; family Microcoleaceae; genus Dapis; species Dapis hubbardiae. The sequence continues at coordinate 6,340 of NZ_JBNHEQ010000217.1, read as the reverse complement.
CCTGGATTTTTCGGTAAAGTCCTTTAATCACACTTATGATTCGTAACATTCTTTTTTCACCCTTGGTATAATAGACAATATTTCACTAGAAAAATTTATGAGTTATTGTTATAATCCCACCTGCCAAAAACCCCAAAACTCAGACAAAAATAAATTCTGCCAAAGTTGCGGAGCAAAACTGATTCTAAGAGAACATTACCGCCTCCTAAAACCAATTGGAATCGGCACATTTAGTCGCACATTCTTAGCAGTTGATCAAGATATTCCTTCCCAACCAATATCTGTAATTAAACAATTTTTACCAATAGCTACTCCAGGCAAAAATGTAGCACAAAATATCAATGAAATTGAAAAAGCATCAAGATCATTTCATAGAGAAGCATTACAATTAGACAAGCTGGGAAAACATCCCCAAATCCCCAGTTTATTAGCCTATTTTATTGTCTCATCCTATCAATATTTAGTGCAAGAATATATACAAGGAAAAAATTTAGCTCAAGAGTTAAAAGAACAGGGAATATTTGACGAACAAAAAATTAGAAAATTTCTCAGAGAAATATTGCCAGTCTTGCAGTTTATACACAAAAATCAGGTTATTCACCGCGATATTAAACCAGAGAATATTATTCGTCGTGGTGCTGATGAAAGCGGATATGACTGGGACGAAAATGTATGTTTAGTCGGTTTCGGTGCTGCCAAAGCTATTTCTACTCATCCCACAGTTAAAACTGGTACTGTCATCGGTTCCCCAGAATATACAGCTCCAGAACAATTAATGGGTCAACCAGTATTTGCTAGCGATATCTATAGTTTGGGTGTTGTTTGTATACAGTTAATGACTCAACTAGACCCTTTTGACTTGCGTCACGGTGAGGAGTGGTTATGGCAACAACATTTACCCAGACCTGTGAGTACATCCTTGAGTAACATCATTAATAAAATGTTGCAGGTCTCGTTGTCGCAACGTTATTCTTCAGTAGAAGAAGTTTTGCAAGATTTAATGCAAACAGTAGGAAGTTCTTGGGAAGCATTGGAAAGTTTAGAAAGTCATAGTGATAAAGTGAGAACTGTAGCATTTGGTATTGACGGTCAGACTCTCGTGAGTGGAGGAGAAGATAATAGTATTAAAGTCTGGACTCTGGGAACCAGGAGCGAACCTCGGACTTTAGGAGGTTGGATGTTCGGTCATTCGGGATGGGTGCAGGCGATCGCTTTTAGTCCGGACGGTCAGACTTTGGTGAGTGGGAGTAATGATTGTACGGTAAAGGTTTGGAATTTGGGTACAGGAAAGTTGGTGCGAACTTTGGGGAATTGGTTTGGTCAAGACTGGGGTGCCGTTCAGGCGATCGCTATTAGTCAAGATGGTCAGATATTGGCAACCAGTCATGGTGACAAAACGGTAAAGGTTTGGTATCTCGGTAGTGGGAAAATGCGAGGATTTTTGAAAGGTCATACTGCATGGGTGGAGTCGGTTGCTATTAGTCCGGATGGAAAAGTTTTAGCGAGTGGGAGTGGGGATAAGACGATTAAGTTATGGGATGTGGCGACTGGGAAATTGTTGTTGACCTTGACTGGTCATAGTGATGTAGTTCGGAGTGTGGCGATCGCTCCCGACGGTCAGATATTAGCGAGTGGTAGTAGTGACAATACTGTGAGGTTGTGGCAGTTGGCGACGGGAGATTTATTAGAGGTATTGCAGCATTCCGATGGAGTGAATAGTGTGGCGATCGCTCCTGATGGTTTGATGTTGGTGAGTGGGTGTCGGGATGGGAATTTGTATTTATGGAATCCTTATACAATGGAGGAAGTAGGGGTATTGAGTCAAAATGCTGTAGTAAATGCGGTAACATTTAGTGTAGATGGTCAGATGTTGGCGGCGGGTTGTGGCGATGGGAGTGTGGGTGTGTGGCGGAGAGTGAGTTAGTTGGGTTATAAATTTAATCCTATAAGAATCATTCTTATTCTTCAGTTGTAAGGAATTTTTTTGTAGTGTGTTATGGCAAGTATTAATAAGCTGTTTTATGTTAGAAAATCTTTAGTTATAGACTGAAAAAGACTGATAATTTTGTAATAATTTTATTTCTGGAGAAAAGCAATAATGAGTAACTCGAAAGCAAAATGGGGTGCTGATGGTAGTGAGCTTCCTACAATAGATCCTCATACTAAAGCAAAGCATCAAATTATCGAAGAATATATAGAAAATTTAATTATTACTCTCTATGGAAAAACAAGATATGGAGAGCGAACTTTTACTTTTATAGATGGATTTTGTGGTGGTGGTATGTATGATGACCAAGAGTCTTCAAGAAAGTGGTAAGGTTCTCCTATTAGAATTATTAAAGCTGTTCGTTCAGCTTATAAAAAATGTAAACGCAAGTCTCCGCTCAATGTTAAATATATTTTTATAGATAACGATAAAAATCATATAGACTGCTTGAAAAATTATTCTATGTTAGAAGTAGGTCTGGAAGAATTAGTAAATCAACAACAACATGAAATTTCTGGAGATTTTGGTAGTTTAATAGAGCAGTGTGAATTTATTTGTAGAGATTTTGAAAATATAGTTTCTTATTGCATAAGTATAGCTGAAAATCGTAAAGGTCATTCTTTCTTTTTAATCGATCCTTTTGGATGGAGCCATGTATCAATGAATAGTATCAGGCGCATAAATACTCTCAAGGGTTCAGAAATTCTCTATACCTATATGATTAGAGATTTAAAAAGATTTGTCATCGGCAAAAATGGTCTTGATACGGTCAATTTTAATAAAATTCTAGAAGCAAGTGGGTATTATGAATTAGAAAGTTTAAAATTACTTGATAGAGTTAGTGAGCAGCGCTATTTCAGGAATGAATCTCTCAGATTATTTAGAGATAAAGGAAATGCTAAATACGCACATACATTTTCTCTGATACCTAAAGGTTTTACAGTTGTTTTATATTACTTAATGCACTTTTCTCAGAATATAACTGCTTTACAAGTAATGAGAGATGCTTTGTGGAAGCACAATAATTTATATCATTTCTTTGAGTTTGAGGTTTATGGTTTTGGATTAAAAACTATTGACTATTATGAGCAAAATCAAAAGCTAGATTTTTACATAGAAGACTCTCTAGAGAATCATGAATCTTGTATAGATATTTTAGACAAAGACTTAGGTGAAAATATTAGAAATGGCTATGAAGCTACTTTTGAACAAATTTGCAATGATTATATGGAGAAACATCCTGCTACTAAAAATCACTTTGAATACTTAATAAACAGATTATTACAAGATAAAGAAATAGAAATATTAAGAGCTAATAAAATACTTAGAGAAAGAGATGGAAAAAATATCCGCAAACAAGATATAATTAGATATACAGGTAATAAACAGCTTTATTTATTTTAAATACTAGACAACTATGATGAATAAGTAAAATAAAAGACTGCAAATGCCGAAATATATGATAAAAATTACTTGGGAGTGTTGGTTATGTCTATTATTAAAGGTTCAGAAAAAATTGTTAATCCACTTCAGGAAAGCGCTCTCAAAAAGAAAGGATTATGTGATTATGTAATTAATATAGCATCTGGTTGTCTTCATGGATGCACCTTTTGTCTTGCCCCATAAACCCTGATTCTTTATTCCGATCTTGTCTGGCGAAAACTAGAAAACGCTAAGGTAGGAGACGAACTTCTAGGGTTTGATGAAAATGTGACCAATCATGTTTATCGCTTTTTCCGCAAAACTACTATAGAAGCAATTCAATGAAGTAAAAAACCAGCATACAAAATTGTAACTGAAGTTGGAGAAGTAATTACCACAGCAAATCATGGGTGGCTAAATTATCGTGGCAAGTGGTTGCCTACATCTGAATTAACAAGCTCTTCAGAAAACAGAAAAGATGGATTTTATACAATCAAAAGTGTTGGACTTGCTCGTTACCTTTCACCTTCAACTGATTATAAACTTGGCTATATTGCAGGAATGACAGAAGGAAATGGAACCTTTAGATTCAACCTCTCTGAAGTTGACAAAAGAGATGATACTCCATACTGGAAAGTTGCTCTTTGCGATATTGAACCTCTAGAAAGATTAGTTGAATACCTTTTAGAATTTGAGATATCTGTTGATATTCGTTCTTATTATCAAAGTCATGAGAAACATAGACCCCTTCAAAAAGTAGAAACCCGTTCTCAAAGTCAATGCAAAAAGTTGTTTTATCTAATAAATAAACTCTTGGATACTACTGAGTATCATAGAGGTTTTGTGGCAGGTTTTTTTGATGCGGAAGGTTCCTTCAATGGCTCCCTTAGATTTTCTCAAAAAACAATACCTGTTCTGCATCAAGTGCAAAAATATGCTGAGTCTTTTGGCTTTACATTCAAGATAGAAAAATACAAAAATTGCTGTTTTAATCTTCGACTTATTGGGGGCTTTACAGAAGTTATTAGATTTTTTTCTATTTTTTGTCCAGCAATAATTAGAAAATCAGATAAAATAATCGGAGGAGCTTTAAAAGGTATGAAATCTGCCAAAATTATCGACAAAATTCCTCTTGGTATAGTTGATGTTGTAGATATCCAAACTTCAACCCATACCTTTTTTGCTAACGGACTAGCTACCCATAATTGTTATGTACCTTCTACTCCAGCAATTAGAACAAAACAAAAGGAATTACAAGAAAAAGGAATTAGTAATCCTCAAATGGATTGGGGCAAATATTTATTAGTTAGAGAAAATATACCTGAGCAGTTAGAAGAAAAGTTAAGTCGTAAGAAAAAATGGCGCGAAACACCAGAAGGTAAAAGAGTAGTTTTATTATGTTCTGGAACAGACCCATATCAAAATTCTCAAATAGCCAAAATTACTCGTCAAACTGTCGAAATTTTATCTAAAAATCAGAAAAGAGTAAGGATTTTAACTCGTAGTCCTTTATGGATAAATGATTTAGATATTCTTAATCAACCTAATATTACAGTTGGCATGAGTTTACCATTTTTAAATGATGAACTTAGTCTCAAAATTGAACCACAAGCACCCCCACCATCTAAACGCTATGAAGCTTTACAAAAAGGTCATCAAGCTGGATGTAGATTGTATGTAGCTATGGCTCCTACTCCTCCAATAATTACGTTAGATGACTTTAAAATAAATTTAGAACAAATTATGAAAATTGACCCAGAAGTAATATTTTGGGAACCTATTAATTTAATGCTCGTGGAGTGCGGCTCGTTGGCCACTAAACTAGGAAACTAGGTACAAATGGCCGTCCGTGACTAATCTAAAAGGAGGTTAAATATTCGGTCACTGGATAACTCTTATATCCTTCGAGGTGAAATTCCTCCGCCTTGTTGTTAGGTAGAAAGCATAGACCACGGGGTAGCGAATGAACATCAATCCCCGAAGCTGGTTTAAAAGCGGGAAAATACCAGTTACCTAGGAACGATACCGCAAGCAAAGGATGACAAGTGGACGAACAGGAAGGTAATCAAACTCTCGTAACGTTTAACCATTCCCAAAGGTAGCTATGGAATGTAGGGCGAAAGTCAGAGGGGTGGATACTATATTCCTCGGATAGTATCAGCAACCATATCAAACCCTCCGGGAGAATTTACCCCACTAAATCAGCCGTAAAAAGGAATAAGGGAACGAGAAAACCTCTCTAAGACACCTAGGAATACAGGTCGAAATCTTAGGAAGCCATTCAAGGTCAATCTGCACATAGGATGTAGGTCTTAGAGAGAGTAGGATTGGGTAAGAAGCATACTAATTATGCAGACGTACCCACTGTTAGACGTAATGTAAGGTAATAATTAGCAATGAATAAAGCTAAAACACTAAAAAGACATTTAGGAAACCCTAAACCATTTTTAAGCGTGGCATGGGATACAGACGATATACCAGACCCAGTATGTATTAATCCAAATCTAAAATGGAGAGATATTAATTGGAGACGGGTTGAGAAGAATGTATTTAAGTTGCATGCATTTAATTTACAGAGCATCCAGCCGTGGCGAAATCCGTAAGATGCGTAAATACCAAAGACTTCTGACTTCTAGTTATTACGCAAGGTTGCTAGCTGTTAGGCGCGTGACCCAAGATAACCAGGGGAAGAAAACAGCAGGTGTAGATGGTATAAAAAATCTACCTCCTATGCAGAGATTAAACCTGGTTGATTTATTAAACACGCGATACCTCAAAGCAAGCCCCACCCGTAGAGTCTGGATACCAAAACCAGGGAGGGATGAGAAGAGACCTCTTGGAATCCCTACAATGTACGACCGTGCATTACAAGCTCTGGTTAAGTTGGGTATGGAGCCAGAATGGGAGGCACGTTTTGAACCTAATAGCTAT
>NZ_JBNHEQ010000216.1:0-2696 GCF_050016015.1 Dapis hubbardiae BLCC-M172 | reverse complement strand
AATGGGATTGATCAACCAAAACTTGTTAGATAAAATCTGACCACCTATTTACCGATCAGGGAGTAGGGAGTAGGGAGTAGAGAGGGATAACAAGGGTAAATTCTGAGAATAAATATAATAGGGTAATATCTAATCGGGATAATTGTCATTTCATGGAATAGTGAAATGGGGAAATATCATTTAACGACTTTTCAGATAGATGATTATATCTAGCAATTATCAATTATTTCCCCCAAAAAAACTGTAGTGTTTTGCTCTCCTTTCCCCAAGATAAAATGGGATTGATCAACCAAAACTTGTTAGATAAAATCTGACCACCTATTTACCGAATAATTAATAATTAATAATTCAACAATTCAGGTTAAAAGCTTCTACTTTCAAAGGTAAAAAAATAAATTTTTTCCTTTTAGTCAATTCTCTCCCTAAAAGGGAGGGGTAATTATTCATTATCCATTAATTGAAGATTGCTATAGCTAGGAAAAAATTGCTTAGGACATAGACTAATGAGCAATCTTAGGCAGCGAAAATGTTTTTCCAACTGTTCCCTCTTCCCTATTCCCTGTTCCCTGCTATATATTCAGAATCAAAAATAGTTAATCTGAAACCTTAGATATAAAATATAATAAATAAATTCGATTTTCGGCTAGAGCATAAAAATATCTAGCCAGTTATGAGGAAATGGGTGATCGGTGTTCCAACGCATAAGGCAGGACTTAAAAAATGACCTAATCGCTGGTCTATTAGTAGTAATACCATTGGCTACCACAATTTGGCTGACCATAACTATTGCTCGGTGGGTAATTGATTTTCTTACTAAGATTCCTAAACAAATTAATCCCTTTGATGGTTTACATCCAATTTTGGTGAGTCTACTAAACTTCTTGGTAGGACTAGCAGTACCATTGCTAAGTATCCTAATAATAGGACTGATGGCCAGAAATATTGCTGGAAGATGGCTGTTAGATTTAGGCGAGAAAATATTACAAGCAATTCCATTTGCTGGCTCAGTTTATGGGACTCTCAAGCAAATATTAGAAACTTTGCTTAGGGATTCTAATGAGAGATTTCGCCGTGTGGTACTTGTAGAATATCCACGTCGGGGAATTTGGACTATAGCTTTTGTTACTGGTGGTATAGGTAACGAAATTAAATCTCATCTAGGAGATTCTATGTTAAGTCTATTCATTCCTACGACTCCAAATCCCACATCTGGTTGGTACGCCATAGTACCAGAAAAGGATGTGATTAATGTTTCTTTGTCAGTCGAAGATGCTTTTAAAGTTTTAATATCTGGTGGAATAGTAAATCCCAATTCATCAACAGCAGTTAGTAAAGAAAAAATATCCAATCAACTCAAACCAGCATTTCCAGATAGAGAAAAATAAGCGTTGGTAAATTAGGGTATGATTTGTATTTTTTGGTAATTGCGCTCACTATTGAATAACAAATATTTGAGATTGTTCAATTTTTATTTTCATACTTTGATTCAACAAAACCGAAAAATATCAATACCAGGGAGTAGGGATTGCTATAATTAATAATTAATAATTATAGCAATCCGCGCATAGGTTGCGGGTAATTAAAAAGTAAATAAAAAAGTTTAAACTCGCACTTGTTGGCTGTTGCCTGTTCCCTAAAAAGCAGTAAGATTTTTGCCATGAATCAAATAGGATTACTATACCTCTTATTACCAAGAAGATGATTGGCTAAAAACAATTTTTTTTCTTTTTTCTCCATTCATTGAGAGACTTTATACCTTAATTTTTCAGTAGGGGAAAGTAATTGACGTATCTAGTGAGATAATTGATTTGATTTTTTATTATTGGAGATGTCTATTATGAAAAAAGCTCCCCGTTCTACAGCTCGTGAACTAGCCCTCCTTGGCTTAAGTCAATTACCAACAAATCCAGGGAGTTTAGAAAAAAAGCAACTTCAAGAAGTTGTATTAGCAGCAGTTCGGACTTTAAGAACGGAAGCCCAAGATATTTTAGAAACTGCAGCAGGAGAAATACAGAGGGGGAGCGATCGCCTTCTGAGTAGTCAGATCGGGACTACTGATATTGAAAGTGCCAGAGCAATGATCCATGAAGCTATGGAGTTAGGCCAAACAGCAATTAATCGTATTGGTACTGCTGTTGAATTACCAGAAATTATTCAACTTACTAATCAATTAGAAGTTCGCAGCTATGCAATGGAAATTCTGACAAAAGTTAATGTTAATAAAGAAGAAATTGATAAATTACTCAGAGAATCAATAGTAGATTGGCAAATAGAACGTTTACCTCGAATTGATCTAGATATACTTAGAATTGCAGTAGCAGAAATGATGTTTATTGGAATTCAAGAACAAGTGGCGATTAGTCAAGCAGTAGAACTAGCAAAACGTTATAGTGGCGAAGATGGGCATAAGTTTATTAATGGGGTATTGCGAAGAGTCCTCAACAAAATTAATGTAATTTAAGGAATCATATACATCAAAGTTAAAAGTTAGATTTGACTGAAGCTGGAATTAGACAGAAAAATTAGACTAGACTAGAGGTAATTCCCAAAACTATAGCGCTATAGTATTTATTCATTTTACTGTTAAGAGTGAGGCACAATTATAGTCAAACTCAAAAGTTAAAAGTTAGCTTTGACTGAGGCTGGAATTAGACAGAAAAATTAGACTAGACTAGAGGTAATTCCCAAAACTATAG
>NZ_JBNHEQ010000215.1:50490-60453 GCF_050016015.1 Dapis hubbardiae BLCC-M172 | reverse complement strand
TCATAAAGAGAGTTTGGGATTTGTTTGGGCTTGAAATTTGCTAAAGTCCCGTTAATTGATTGATAGTCAGAGCTAGTTTATAAAGATGATATAAAGAAAGCTTGGTAAAGTCAATTGCGAGGCGACAATGGAACAAGTTAGCCTCCTGGAGAAAGCATATTTTCAGCCGACGCAATATCGTAAGTTGACTGCTATGCCAAAGATTGCCACGGGGATTAATGACTGGGTAAACTAACATAATGACTTTCTCCGCCCCCTCGCAATGACATTAGTAGATAGCAGAGCAGCTCTTTTAATATTTAGTTTATGAATCAGCTCTCAGTAGAAACCACAGGAAAAAGGGGCAACTACTGGAATAGCGTGATGTTTTAGTTTATCCCCAAGGTTTGTTACTGACTGCGGTAGTACATTCGCCTCGCAGACAAGACGCACTCAACTGAAGACAAGAGTAAAAGTATTTTGTTGATACTTTGCAAACGAGATATTTAGTCACGGGAGGACATTCCGAGACTCGAAACTGACGTGGAGGGAAGCATAAGACCAGCACAAAGGTAGCAGCTTGAGCAGTAGAGACTACTTCCTTCAAGTTGATCAATATAGTGGTGATACCAACTATCAACTGACTTTTGGTTAGGTATTTTTCCAAGATTAGCATCTTTGAGGTTGAGAGGGATACAAAGCTGATAGGAAAAGTAGGCATCTACCTACCCTCCTACAGCAACAGCATTATTATTCGAGCAACGGAGGATAATAACAATGACTATAGATCAAAACGAGCTACAAGTTTTCAATTTAATTAATCAAGAACGTAGTAACGCAGGGTTGAGTCGCCTTTCATGGCACTTAGAATTAGATAATGCGGCAGAAGGCCACAGCCAAGATATGGGTGATCAGGACTTTTTTGACCATAGGAACCCAAATAATGGTCTTACATCTGGCGAGCGCGCTACAGCAGCAGGTTATCAAGGGTCAAGGATAGCAGAGAACATCGGGGCAGGTTATACTACACCAGAGGATCTTGTTCGAGGTTGGATGAATAGTGATCAGGGTCATCGTGAAACCATTCTGAATCCGGATCTGGAACATATTGGTGTTGGCTACTACTATTTGCCAAATGATAGTGGCTCAGTAAACAGGCAGCACTATTGGACTGCAGTTTTCGGTGCTGGCGATCCCGATCCTGGCGATCCCAATCCTGTTGTTCCCGATCCTGGAAATCAAACCATCCCTTTAGGAGTTGCACCTAAATCTTTTAGCCATCAACTTAATCGAAATGGAAGTGAACGTGTCTATAGTTTTAGTATCAATGAGACCAGTAGTATCAATCTTAACCTCCAGATTGATGTTCCCATTGTGGGTGTGGGTCAAGGTATAGGTGATGATGCCAATTTATATTTCTATGAGGACACTAATGGTAATGGTGTGTTTGATGTAAATAATGATCAACAACTTGCTAGTTCTCTAGAATGGCGAAACAGCGATGATGGCATTAATTACCGAGCCACTCCTGGTACCTATTTTGCCAGAGTCCGTGCCTATTCTACAGGTTTTGATGGTGACTTGGACTACAATCTAGACATATCCGCGACTCCAATCTCTCCTGGCGCATACGATGCTCCTAATCTAATATCTGTACCTACTGGTTATCAGGTAGATTTTGACAGGGGTTGGCATTGGCTCCTCGAAAACTCAGTAGGTGACAGTGACACTGTTGATACCTACGCTTTCTCTGTACCACAACCTTTGGGCTCAGATACCTATCGAGCTAATATCAGTCTTTACCCAGAAAGCTATGATGCTGATATCCGAGTAATTCAAGACCTAAACAACAACGATATAGTTGATTTAGCCGACGAAGTTTTTAAGTATTCAAACAATTGGGGTACTACACCAGAATCAATTACTGATATTCCACCTGGTGACTACTTCCTCCAAGTTTACCAGTATAGTGGCAATACTAACTATGAAGTAAGTTTTGACCTTAGACGGGTGCTTGGTTAAGTTTTAGAAGTTTATTAAGAAGTTCAAAAGAAAGTAAGGGCGTATTCTCATACGCCCTTACAGAGCTTTAATGCTCCTGTTGGTGACATTGCTAATGTGGAGTATAATTATTACCATGAAGCATAAAATAAGCTCAAATATAGACAGGCAAATGCTTTTACCCAAAAAGGAATAAATCCTTAATTACCAAGGGTTTTAGCCATTTTTAGGGCATCGATGTAATTCCCTTGTCTAGACTGACTTTTAGACATTTTCTTGGAGAAAAAATGTCTAAGTACCATTAGCCCTATTCAAATATTAACCCAGCAACGCGGTTTTTGTTATGGGAGGCAAGCAGATATGACTACTTTACAACTTGGCGATCGCTCTCTAACCACTGAACAAATAATTCCCCTGCTTGCGAGTTACAAGCTCATTCCCCAATTTATCTGCGAAAGCATTATTGACGGAGCAATTGCCCCTATTCGCTGTACACCGGAGGAGACAGCACAAGCTTCCCAGGAGTTTTATCGACATTGGGAGCTAACCTCAGAAGCCGAAAAGCAGGGGTGGCGGGAGCAATACGGCATGAGCCAAGAACAGTTAGAAGGGCTGGCAACGCGCAAGCTGAGAGTGGAAAAATTTAAACAAGCTACTTGGGGAAGTCAACTAGAACGTTACTTTCTCAAACGCAAAAGCCAGCTAGATAGCGTTATTTATTCCTTAATTCGGACTAAAAACGGAGGATTTGCCTACGAACTATATTTTCGCCTTGAAGAAGGAGAGCAATCCTTTGCCGAACTGGCTCGTCAATATTCCGAAGGTCCAGAAGCAGGGACTGGTGGACTGATGGGGCCAGTTGAGCTAGGGACTCTGCATCCAACTCTTGCCAATATTCTCTACAGCAGCCAAGCTCAAATCGGTGTAGTCCGGCCACCGATCCGCCTGGGAGAACTGTATGTTATTATCCGCGTTGAAAAGTTGATTCCAGCACAGTTGAATAATTTTACCCGCCAGCGATTGCTTCAGGAAAAGTTTGAAGCTTGGTTTCAACAACAGATCAATCAACTCCCAGACCGAGACAAGATTTGGATGGGAGTTCCAACAAATCGCCAGATTGAGGCGAGAAGCAATCTAGGGTAAAGTATTACACGGAGAGAGTCGGAGTTAAATTATTAGGGCGACAACATTCAATCATATGAACCCGCCCCCAATGAATGCACTATTTTTGTCGGTTCACTACTAGCGTGACACGCCTAAAATTTTGCAACAGTAGAGGCGGGTTCCACATTAAATTATTGGGGCAACAACATTCAATCAGATGAACCAGTCCCCAATAATAATCCACCATTTTAGATGTGTCAGTCCACTACAAATAGCTTTAGTTCCCAACTCCTAAGCTTACACTTGAGCTAAAGAATAAGGACTCGTCAATTGCTCCAATTGTGTAATCAATAAACTGAGGAACAAACCAACATCTGTCACCACACCTATAGATTCAACGGAACCACGATCGCTCAATTTAGTTACCACTGCTGGATTAATATCCACACAAACCATCTTCACTCCAGCAGGTGTCATATTCCCTACCCCAATAGAGTGCAACATAGTTGACAACATCAAAACCATGTCAGCACCTTTCAACAACTCACCGTATTCTTCCTGCGCCTTAATCAAATCCATTTGAGTATCAGGTAGAGGTCCGTCATCACGAATTGAACCAGCTAAAACAAACGGCACATTATTCTTAACACACTCATACATTATCCCATTCGTAAGAACACCAGTCTCAACTGCTTTAGGAATACTACCACAACGGCGAATAGTATTAATAGTCTTCAAATGATGTCGATGTCCACCATGTACTGCAACTCCCTGTTTCATATCGACACCGAGAGAAGTTCCCATCAGTGATTGTTCAATATCGTGAACTGCTATCGCATTACCACCTAACAAAGCTTGTACATATCCCTGACGAATCAAACTTGCTAAATGTTCACTACCCCCAGTGTGAATCACAACCGGACCTGCGGTAACTACTACCTTACCTCCGCGATCGCGAATTTGCCGTAATTCCCAGGCGACTTGTTCAACTACCAACTCTACACGACGTTCGCTAGAAACACCCGCAGACATAAAGCTGAACTCTTCTTTGTTTCGCTTTTCACGGGATTCTGTTTTACGGATAGTGCGAATACCTACCACATCTACTACTACCTGTTCGCCAAATTTTACATCCCTGATAACTTTACATTTGGCTTGAATATGACCATCTACCTCAGTAATAGCGATCGCTCCATCCATCCTTTGATTTTGCACTCGTATCCACTGACCTTTTACTCTAACTTCAGTGGGATAAATAGTAGTAACATAAAAATCATCAGGAGCAACACCATTTTGTTCTACTGGCTCCAATTTAGCATCCTGTACATCTTCAGTGGGAATGACTGCACCAATGTCAATAAGCTGACTCATTATTTCTTCCATGACTTCATGGGAAGGTGCAGAAACTTTTACTTCAGCAAGGGAAGTGCTTTGACGTTGTTCTCCCAGATTAAAGTTGAGAACTTTGAAACTACCACCACCTTCAACTATTAAGTCTAAAGCTTGATTAATTAAACCAGAATCAAGTAAATGTCCTTCCATCCGCACAGTACGACTTTCGACCAGCACTTTAGCTTGATGATCGGGTATAATTGGTTCTGTGACTCGGAGGGTAAGACATTTTGCTGCACCACCTGCTTTTAGGAACTCAGTCAAAGGTGTTTCAATAACGTTAAAACCTGCTTCGGTAAGAGCTGATTTCAATTCATCACTAACCTTGTTCATAATCATAGTTTGATTAATATTAACTGCATTGCAGGCAAAGTTTACCGCATCTCCTTCTGCCACAATAATTCGTTTTTCTGGTGGCACTCGCATTTCAATTAGACGGTTGGAGTAGGAGTCGAATGCGGGTGGATAATAGAGTAAGTAACCACCAGTTAGAGGACAGAAGCAAGTATCTAGATGGTAGAAACGCTCGTCTATGAGTCGCAGAGATAACACTTCAATGTCGAGCCATTTTGCTAGAAGTGGGTGGGAGTCGAGTTCGGAACGGAAGCCATATCCTGCCCAGAGGTAACGACCTTCTCTGTCTAGAAGAGCATCTCCCGCTCCTTCAAAGGGTAGGTCTTTAGGGAGTTCGTGAACGATAAAGCCTTGGTTGAGGAACCATTCTTTGAAGTAGGGTTCTTCTCCTTGACGTTCTTTGTGGTAGAAACGGCTAATAACAACGGTGTTTCCCAGAACTAGACCTGCATTAGCGGTAAATACCATGTCAGGCCAACCTTTTTGGGGTGGTACTAGGTCTACAATAGCGTGTTCTTTAATAATCTCGTGGAGTTTATGCCATTGTTCAACGGAGCGATCGCGGGAAGATTTATGGATGTTGCCCTCCATCCAAGGATTAATTACATAGTCCACATCGTAGTGGTCGGGCGCACATAAGAGAAAGCGAATTGAATCATTCATAATTATTACCTGGCAGATGCTATATTTATACGTCTACTGACTTTATTTAAACTCCGTCCTTAACTAGCTATTAGCTTTTAGCATTTCCTCACGGAATGCTCCGCAAACAGCTAGCCTCATGGGTCGGAACTGCGTTAACAGCTTTTAGCAGCTCTGGTAAAACATCCCCGGTTTCTATAAACCTGTTGGTGCCTTTAGGGGTTTAAATCCCCGGTCTTACCTTTACTGCTGACTGCTGATTGCTGACCGCTAACCGCTTTTTAAGGGCGGGGTCTTGTAACCAATAGAAAACTCACTCCTAAAATTATTTATTCAGGAGCGGAATTTTAGCGTAAAAAGGCTAACACTTTATATTATCACGGCAGGGACACATCTAATGCTTTTTTTGAAGATATTTACGGAGCAGGGAAAAGCGTAGGTAGGGTTCAGGAAGCCCCCAAACCCTACCATAATAAGGCGCATTTTAGAGGGCTACTCCAATCCCCATTACAAAAATAACTTCTGACTTCCTTAAGCCTATGCTTCTTCTGCTGCTTGCTGTATTAACTTTCGAGCTACGGACTGAGTACCTGTATGTTGGAAGTAGTTTGTACTCTTATCCAGAAATGCAGCTACCAAGTCTAAAGCATCATCGGAAAAGTCGATAAACCCACCAATACCCTCAAAAATGCCTTCTGGTGTTAAACCAACCGAGCCGACTAAGTTCTCCATCCACCCATTAACTGCTCCGAAAGTATTAGCAATAAAGCCAAATTTGTCATCTCCAGGAATAGCATCGCTAATAGCTCCAAAAACTGCATTATCCGCAAAAGCACTTTCACCCTCTCCATCCAGGGTATCTTGTACTTTTTGCAGGAAGTCTGGACCCAAAGGCACCAAACCATCAAGAGAAACCAAAGCCGCCATTCGCATTAGAGATGGACCACTATACTCCTCAGTTAGGTTTGTGACAAATTCTCCTGGATCGAGAATGGGTAGACCATTAAGTTTACTATAAGCTATCAACTCTGCTACAATTTTCAGACATAAGTCAACAGATTGAGTTGTGTCAGCTTTGGGAGTTAAGCTACCTAAAAAACTTAAAAAGGGTATTTTTTCACTAACTATTTCGGCCATAGCTGCTGCTGCCAGGGCACCGTCTACATTATCAACTAGGTTGTAATACCACATAGCTCCCTGATATCCATTATCGGCATCATTGTATAGCTCGATCGCTTTATTGCCGATATCTAGAATTCTGTCTGCATCTGACTCGCCTGTAATTACTTCAATAGTTTGGTTAAAACCTACTACATTTTCCCACTCCCCCGGAACCACAAAATCTAGAGCATTGAGTGTTTTTACTGTAAGATTATTACTAGGTAGTTCATCTAGTAATTCATTAATTGAATCGCTCACTATTGACTCCTTTTTTTCTTAGTAGCTTATGTTTTGGCTGCTTCATTATTATTGATTGTATCTGTGTATTGTCATCAAAGTTTTTTTGACACAATTCTTAGCATTATGCAGATTATTGAATTAATTTAGACACAGCAAATTTTACCTGTTTTTTTATGAGGGAAAAAACAAATTTAAGCACGGTTACAACTATTGTTATTGATTCAACATCTCCGGAAAATAAATAAACCTCTTACTTAGAGCAGTTAAAGAAGGAAAAATTCACCATAAAAAATCATTTTTCCTGCCTTTTTTGTAAAAATATCTTACCTGTTCCCTGTTCCCTGTTCCCTGTTCCCTACTACCGTAAAAAATCTATATCTTTTTCGGAGATGTCTATTTATTAAGATAATTGATTATTAGGATAGGCAATAAAGCCAGATTGATTAATTATCAATTATCTATTGGTAAGTAGGTTTAATTAAATATTGTAAAAATTGTAGGGGCGGGTTTGACTAAAAGACTTTACATAAAAGGAATGTAGTCTATTAAACCCGCCCTAAGCTTGTTACTTTTATTTATGTTCACCTACTTAGAAAAGTATGGTTTTTATTAACGCTTAAATACTTTTGATATGGGAAATTAAAAATGCTAGGAATTTCGCGGTAGAGGTATAACTCTCGGTCATCCGCGATCATCCCTGGCAACATTTATTTGATCAAATTTAACAATATCTCAAATAACGAGCATATACATAACCATAATGAGGGTATGAGATTCTTGCCCAACCATGATGGTAGCCAATAACACGGACACGAGCACCAGGATATAATGCGTTTATAACCCGACCCCAAGGATATGTTCTGACACGCAAGTTTCGATAACGAGTTGCTACTCGACGACATCTGCCATAATACCGACCATGAGACCCACCATAATACCTGCGACGATAGTGGTGAGCAAGTTTATCTTCAGGTTGAGTTTCAGTGGGAAGTGTAGTTACTGACTCATCAACAATGGGAGTCTTTTGAGATGATACTGCTGCTATAGAAGTAAGACCAATACCAGAAACAGCAGCAATAGATAATAAGGTACTCATTGCTACAGATTTTGTCCAAGTCATCATCTGTTTCATTTTCTATTCCTCAATTATGATTTTATAACCCCTGATATCTTAAATTTATCCTCTCAGAAAAGATTGCCTAGGACAAGACATTTAATATTAATTTAATATTAATTTTATTAGACCTCTCCGGAAAAGAGGGAGTAGGGAGTAGGGAGTAGGGAGTAGGGGGAAACAATTGATTATTTCTGTAGGATAATTGATTTGATGTTTAATTATCGGAGATGTCTATTTAATCAAATATTGTTATCTGTCCATTGAGCAAACTATTTTATTTTGAGCCTATTCTCTATGTTTTGTTTTCCTATTTTAGTCATGGTTTAACCAAAGAAATAATTTAGCAATGAACCACTATGTTATGTATAGTAGTTCTCCTAAGCTAATACGCATGTTAAATGCGTATTAGCAAGTCAAAAGTCATGCATTCAAAAGTCAAAATTAATAAGGGTTTTTTTCTTAACTAGGCATACAACACATAAGTGGTTTAAATGCCTAACAGCTTATTAATCAGGTACAGTATTTTTTTCTCTCCGCTATTCTATTCTCAGATTCAGTGTTCCTTAAAATTGGAAACTTTTGTATCTCAGCCAGTTTGAGAAACGTGACATCAAAATCAAGCACAGATATAGCTCTAAAATTGCCATGAAAATATTGACATTAAACTTATATTATGATAAGCACATAAAAGAGTAATTATTACTCATCAGTCTATTTTTATTCCCTAGTAAAAAATTTTTATGTCATCTAATCAAAAAATTTACGAAGGCAAAGCTAAAATTCTCTATACTACTGACGACCCAGAAATATTTCTGACTTATTTTAAGGATGATGCTACAGCCTTTAATGCTCAAAAAAAAGGCACAATAACAGGGAAAGGTAAGATTAACTGTACTATTTCCAGTCATATATTTAAGCTACTGGAAGCTAATAGTATACCTACTCATTTGATTGACTGTCCAGCACCAGATCAAATGCGAGTTAAAAGGGTGACAATTTTACCTATAGAAGTGATTGTGAGAAATATTGCTGCTGGTAGTCTTTGCCGACAAACTGGATTAACAGAAGGAACTATCTTGAAATTTCCCTTAGTAGAATATTGTTATAAAAATGATAGCTTGCAAGACCCACTTCTAACACGCGATCGCCTCTTACTATTAGAACTAGCTACCCCAGAACAATTAGAACAAATACGGACTTTTGCCCTGAAAATTAATGACTTGCTGATAAATTTCTTTAACCAATGCCAAATTACTCTTGTGGACTTCAAAATCGAATTTGGCCTAGATAAACATGAAAATTTGATTTTGGCAGATGAAATAAGTCCAGATAGCTGCCGACTTTGGGACCAATCTCAAACAGACCCAAACCAGCGAGTTATGGACAAAGACCGATTCCGTCGGGATCTTGGTAACGTAGAAACCGCCTATCAACAAGTTCTTGAAAGGATTTTAGCTCAGAAAGTTTGAGATAACCCTCAATAGTGTACAATTTTACGGTTTGTATGAAAATTTCACTGGTGTGTGGATTGTACGGGATAGTAATTATATGCGCTTGTCTCCGTTTTTAGTGGCCATCTTTGCTGCTTCAACAAGTTTTGGAATCTCAAAGTCTGCTAATGCTCAAATATCAGAAACTGATATAGATACTAATTTTATTTCTCTATCAATTAATTCAAAAACACAATTTGCTCAACTTTCTTCTGCCAAATCTTTTTTAGAGTTAGGGTCTAGTTTGTCTTCACAACAATTATTTGGTAGTAGCAATAATTTGTTGAGTAAATCTTGGTCGGAAGCAGAAGTAAATTTAGAATTTTCTGGTTTATTAAAGGTTAAAGAAGTTACAAAATCATCTTCTGGTTCTGATAAAGAATTTACTGATTTTTTAGCTTTAGATGTTTTGGAAAAAACAGAAATTCCTCAAATAACCCTAATTAATAAATCAACAGAAACTAAATCAGAACTCTTAGTCAA
>NZ_JBNHEQ010000215.1:34958-50390 GCF_050016015.1 Dapis hubbardiae BLCC-M172 | reverse complement strand
TAAACAGTTTATTGCCAGTATTCCCACTACAGAAATAGTTGATTATGAGACTGAAAATTCTCAGAATGTAGTTTTAGGAAAATCAACAGAAACTAAATCAGAACTCTTAGTCAATAAACAGTTTATTGCCAGTATTCCCACTACAGAAATAGTTGATTATGAGACTGAAGAATCTGAGAATGTAGTTTTGAAAAAATCAACAGAAACTAAATCTCAACCATTAGTAAATAAACAATTTAATCCCATCATTTCTCAAGAAAGTAATTTAATTAATAGCGAAATTACTCAAAATCAACAGAAATTAACATCTAACTTAGCTTTAACCTCACTACCAAAAGATGAACCTGTAGAACCAGATAGCAATACTACACCTATCCCAACAGAATCAGAAAAATATACTCCCCCTACATCACAACAAGCACAAACCTCTACAGAAGAAGGAGAACCCTTAGTACTAGTAGCTGAAGTTGTAGTTATTGGAGTAGACAGAGAACTCGAAGATCAAGTTTACCAAGTCATTAGCACTCAACCAGGACGCACAACCACTCGATCTCAACTACAAAAAGATATTAACGCTATCTTTGCTACTGGTTTCTTCAGAAATGTGAAAGCATTACCCGAAGATACTCCTCTAGGTGTACGGGTAACTTTTGAAGTCGAACCCAACCCCGTATTGAATTCTGTAATAATAGAAGGTGCAGAAGTATTTCCTGAGACTGAAACACAGAGAATATTCAGCGATCAATATGGTGAAACTCTAAACTTGAAAGTTTTTGAAGGAGGTGTCGAAGAAGTTAACCAGTGGTATCAAGACAATGGTTACGTTCTCGGACAAGTTATCGGTGCGCCTCAAGTTGATGACGATGGTACTGTCACCTTAGAAGTTGCAGAGGGGGAAATTAAAGAGATTCAAGTGCGCTTTGTGGATGCAGAAGGAGAAACAGTAGATGAAGAAGGTAACCCCATAGAAGGTCGTACCCGTGAATATATTATCACTAGGGAAATTGAGCTGAAACCAGGAGATATATTTCAGCGACAGACAGCAGAAAAAGATATTAGAAGAGTGTTTGGTTTAGGAATTTTTGAAGATGTGAGATTGGGGTTAGAACCAGCACCAGACGATCCTAACACGGCAGTTATAATTGTAAATGTTGTAGAGAAAAGTACAGGTTCTCTAGCATTTGGTGGTGGGGTTAGTTCTGCAAGTGGGTTGTTTGGTACAGTGAGTTATCAACAACAAAATATTGGTGGTAATAATCAAAAATTAGGTGGTGAGTTTCAGGTCGGTGAACGATTAGTATTAGCAGATGTTAGTTTTACAGATCCTTGGGTGGGTGGAGACGATCATCGACTCTCTTACACTGTTAATGCGTTCAGACGGCGAGCAATTTCGGTGATTTTTGATTCTGATGATGATAACGACCAGCGCGATGTCGATCTGCCTAATGGTGATAACCCACGGGTTATTCGTACAGGGGGTGGGGTTAGTTTCACTCGTCCGTTTATTCCTAACCCGTTTGTCGATCCACAGTGGACTGCTTCTCTGGGATTAAAATATGAACGGGTAGAAATTCAGGATAGTGATGGTGAAGTTGAACCCAGGGACGAATTAGGTAATAAATTGACTGCTGATGATTCTGGTAAAGACGATCTATTGACTATTCAATTTGGTATTGTTAACGATCGCCGTAATAATCCTCGACAACCTACTTCTGGTAGTTTGCTGCGGTTTGGTACAGAACAGTCTATTCCTGTAGGTTCAGGAGAAATTGCTATGAATCGTTTGCGAGGTAATTTCAGTTATTTTATTCCAGTCAATTTTACTAAGTTCGCTGATGGACCTGAAGCTTTAGCTTTTAATTTACAAGCAGGTCATATAGTAGGAGACTTACCTCCTTATGAAGCTTTTCCTCTGGGTGGTACTAATACAGTCCGTGGATATGATGAGGGTTCGGTGGCAGCAGGTCGTACTTTTGTGTTGGGAACTGTTGAGTATCGCTTTCCTGTATTTAAGTTTCTTGGTGGTGCCTTATTTGTTGATGCTGCAACAGTATTTGATAGTCAAAGTTCTGTAATTGGTAATCCTGGAGGTGTAAGGGAAAAACCAGGAGATGGTATAGGTTATGGTGCTGGTATCCGGGTACAGTCTCCTCTAGGTCCGATTAGAATTGATTATGCTATTAATGATGAAGGTGATACTCGTTTCCATTTTGGTATTGGTGAGCGGTTCTAATATCAGGCGCGATCGATGTTTATTACAAATCTTTAGACTGATTCTAGGAGTCAGGAGTCAGAATACATAGGGAACTACTTTTGGGAGCAGGAGGAGCCACGCTTACAAGGGTATGTTTTTTACTTTTGATGTCAAAGAAGTATGGGGTAGAAAAAAGCACATTTTTATTAAGATTTTATACTGAATAAAAGTGATTACTCACCCCTTTGTTAAAAACTTACCTGTGTAATACCAATTCCCATGCATTATTGCTATACTTGGGCGATACTTCAGTTATTAACCGCTCGGTACAATCAGAATCATTTTTTGGCTGATTTGAGCTAGTTTAATGTTAATTATTCTTATGTTTGCTTCTCCGGTACGGACGTTGCACAGGCAAAAATGCGTTTTCCGTTCCGGAATCCTCCGCAAACATGTCGCTCCGCGTTTAGCTAAGGCAAAACTTTCCTGACGGAATGCTCCGCAAACGTTAACGCTACGCGACATATAAAGCGGAGCTTTGCGTCAGCAAAACGTCCCTACACTCCCCTACTCCCCTGCTCAAGTAAATATAGAAAAGTTTTTGAGAAATGGTGTAAGTAAGAGTAAGGAGGAATAGGAATAAAAGAAAAAAATTTCCCGTTTATCCCCTTGAAAGAGGAGGCTTGAGACCTTATTTATTTAGTCAAAAGTCATTTCTTAATAGCCAACTCCTGACCTCTAGCCGTTGGTTCAATAATTGATAATTGATAATTGATAATTGATAATTACCTCTCCCTAAAAGGAAGAGGATTGAATAAAAGGAAAATAAATTCATTGTTTCTCCTTGATCATGAGAGGCTTTAAACCTTAATTATTCAGTAAGTAAATATTTATCCAATTAGTATGGATGCTGTATTTCTATTTCTACTGTTTATCTGTCGTCTCTACCTTTACCTGGTGTAATATCTTCGTCATCTTTTGGATCTTCTTGATCTGCCTGAGCAATAAGTTTCCATGACCTTTGTTGATAAAATTGTTCTTGAGCAGTCAAATTACTCGTAATTGCTGGAATCATATTGAGTCCTGTCAATACAGAACTGATAAGAATGATTGAAACTATATATTTAGACATTATTTAAGGATTGGTAATAAGGTGTATTCTCTTATTCACAATTTGTATTTATAGCGCTGTGCTCCGGGAACAGGCACTATTGGAACAGGCAACAGGGGGAATAAATTGCCGATAATATAAGACTTATAGCTCTTTTGCCCCTACTACAATTTGTAAATATACCAGCACTCATTGCTATACAATGCGGAAAGTATAGGTGGGAAAATTTACAAGTATGTCCGAAGCGACTGGAATGGAGTGGAAGCAAGCAATCTTAGGGCTTTAAACTGCATCAACATTTCGTTAAATAGTCAGGTTTATTCATACCTACCTACTTACACTGACGCAGTATTTGACATTGCTAAATTCCGTTTTGCTATTTGGATAAATATTTGGGATAAATCTCTTTCTCTGTTCCCTATTCTCTTTCCTTTTGCCTATCAACATAGTGCGTGTAACATTTTTGTATCGGTGTCGTGAAATATGTAAGGATATTACATCAAGCGTGAAATAAGAATGCTGTACTTATACCATTTATCAAAAATCTTGCTATATCCGATCGGGGTGAGGCAGGGACGTTTCACTGCGTGACATGAAACGCATTTTTGTTATGCAACGTCCTTACGGAAGTGTGGGAGGTGGGGGGATAGGAAAAGTAGTGATAATCTATACTAAAGCTCCTAAATAATTGTCAAAAACAAACTTTGAATCTTGGTAACTATTGAGGTGTTCAAGTATAGCATTACTTTTAGTAATTAGTATTAGGTGAAATTTCAATAAACTTAAAGTTGAATCTTGGTAATGGCAATATTACCAGCAAAGCAAACATCTACATCTGTTCCTGGAGCGCGATCGCGTTCTTCATATTTCCCTGCATAATAAAAATCTTCTCCTTCCATCTGATAAGCTACTGGCAATGGTTGGGTCGATGGTTCGCAAAATACCATTTTTGGGTCTGGTGCTTCTGGTTCTAAATAGGGGAAATTTACATTCCAAAAAGCTCCTGGTTCAATGGGGCGGTTGAGTAAATCTGTTAATACTATTTTGGCCAAACGAGTTACTCTAGGCCAGTCCACAGGCTTTTTTCCTTGACGATATTGAGACAGGGCGATTCCTGGGATTCTATGAAATGCTGCTTCTCTTACTGCGGCTACAGTTCCAGATATGTAGACATCTACACCCATGTTACCCCCTGAGTTAATACCTGACAGCACCCATTTGACATTTTTATTTATGTGTGTTATGGCGATTCTCGTACAATCTGCTGGTGTACCTGCGATCGCATACTCAACCTCAGACAGACATTTGATATTAATTGGCCCATTCGTAGTAACTTGATGTCCACAACCAGATAATTGTCCTTGGGGAGCAACAATAATACTATCGTCGAAAGATAGTAGAGGTAAATCAGGATTATTTACAGCTTCCCATAGTGCTTTAATACCAGGAGCATTAATTCCATCATCATTAGTGAGAATAAACGTCATATTTCTTAATATTTTTAACTTAGCTAAACCGAAACTATAACATAAAAAAAGAAATATTTTTGTACTATTTAATACATCTGCGTAGGAGTCAAAAGTAATATCAATCAAGTAATCTCATATTTGCAAAAATACTTTTTTCCTATACCCTATTCCCTATTCTCTGTTCTCTGTTCCCTCTCTTGGTGCGCATTCCCAAGCCAGTCCGTTGGGCGGGTCTGCCGACTTAAAGGAACTGGCGTTTGCGTCTGTCGCCGACGCGGGGTCGCACCGCTGTTCCCTGTTCCCTAAAAGCGATAAATTTTTGGCTTTATTCACGCATTGAGATGCACCCTAATATTTATTGTCTCAAAACATTAACTGACAATAATTTCAGACAATTTGATCGACAAAAAAGTAATCAGGATGGAAACCAATTGATATTAAGTGGATTACAGGAAAAAAAGTATTGTGTTAAACTACTCATAAACTAAAGATAAAGAGTGAAAAGTCAATGTATGTTATTGCCTGCTGTTTTACACCCTGATATAATTGAGTTTCTCCGAAAAGATGTAGAAAGTAATTTACAAAAGAAAGTATGGGAATGTATTAAAAGACTAAAACACCAACAATTTAATAGTGGATTACGGGTAAAAAAGCTCAAAGGAATAAACAAAAGAGTATGGGAAGCTAGAATTAATAGTGCTAGTCGCTTAATTTTTACCTACGATAAATCACAGCGACCAGAAACAGGAAAAACGCAAGTTTATCTAGCAATTCAAGATATTTGTTTAGACCATGATGATGTATCACGACGTGCTAAAGCCAGGCAAAAAAGCCCTGATTCTGAATGGTTAGAAACAGCAGAATTTGAAGTCATTGTAGAGACCAGAAATTTCCAAAATCAGGATAATGATACAGATAAAAATATATCATATTCATCAGTAGAAAAAGCAAATATTGAAGCAGTGAAAGCTTTGGATTTGGAAACTAATTCAGATTTAACAGATGACGAATTGTTAGGAAATATTGAGTGGCGAGTATTAGAGTCAGAAACAGAATGGCAAAAAGCGATTATTGAGCAAAATACAGATTTACCTTTAAAGCTGACTCCAGAAGAATATCAATTGGCTAAATTGTCAGGAAATCTATTATTAAATGGTAGTGCAGGTACAGGAAAAACCACAGTAGCCTTATATAGAATGCTCCAAAAAAAACAGTATAGCAATTTAGGAAAACGTTTATATATTGCCTATAACGATTTGCTAGTTAATAATGCTGAAGAACAATTTCATCACATAGTCACTGCAAATAGTCAATTAGAAGCAGAATCGAAATACTCAACCAATCAAATAGTGTTTGAATTTAAAAATCTCCACCAACTATGTTTAGAAATTATGGGCAATCATCAGATAATATATTATCCTCAAGATGAAGTTAACTATCAAGTATTCTCGGAAATGTACAAAGCACATCCTTTCAGAAAACAATATCCAACAACTTTAGTCTGGGAAGAAATTAGAAGTATAATCAAAGGTAAACAACTAGCAATTACAGAAAATATTTTATCAGAGAAAGAATATGAAAAAATTAGTAGAAATAGCATGATATTAATGCCTAATAAACATCGAAGAGAGATATATAAAATAGCAGAATGGTATCAAAAAAAACTCCAGAAAGAAAAATTATATGATGACATAGATTTAGTCAGAAAAGTATTGCAATTGCTAAAAAATAATCCTCGAAAAAAATATGATTTAATTGTTTGTGATGAAGTACAAGATTTAACAGAAATACAATTAGAATTATTATTTAATTTAGTTACTCCCAGGGGAAATTTATTCTTTGCTGGAGACTCTTATCAAATGATTAGTCCTAGTGGTTTTCGCTGGGAAACACTAAAAGATAAATTTTATCCCCACAGAAAAGTAGAGCAACAAACTCTGAAATTTAACTTTCGGAGTGTAGGAAGTTTAGTAAAATTAGCAAATCAACTGCTAAAATTGCGTTCTAGATACTTAGGAGAATCTACAGGATATTATTCCAGGACTAATAGTATTTATGGTCAACCAGCTAGACTAATTTCAGCAGATAATCAAACATTAGTCAAAACATTAAAGGAAACATCTCTATATCCTGGTGATGCTATTTTAGTCAGAAAAGAATCAGATAAAGAAAGAATTAGAGCGGAACTAAATTCTAGTTTTGTTTTTACAATTGAAGAAATAAAAGGATTAGAATTCGATACAGTTTTTATCGTAGATTTTTTTCAGCCACAAGCAAAACTTTGGAGTAAAGTAATACGAGGTGGGGTACTAAAAGAAAAAGAAAAACCACAACTACAACTAGAATTAAACTTACTTTATGTAGGAATTACTCGTGCCAGCAGAATATTAAATATTTGGGAATCAGAGCTTAGTCAACTTTGGCAAGAACCAGAATTAACAGGTTTATTTCAGTCAATAATTCCTGAATTAGTAAGAAGCGATCGTATAGAACCTAGCCCAGAAACGTGGCGTAAACAAGGACAATATTATCTAAAAGCCGAGTTTTATCAACAAGCGAAAGAATGCTTTAGTAAATCTGGCGATGTAATTTTAGAGAAACAAGCTCAAGGCAAATTATTAATTCAAAAACAAGCTTATAATGAAGCAGCAGAAATTTTTGTTGAATTAAAAGAATGGCAAGATGCAGCACTGTTATTTGAAAAAGTAGAAAAATGGCAACAAGCAGCAAAATATTGGGCAGAAATTGGGGAATATAATAAGCAAAAAATTTGTGAAGCTTCTCAACTAGAAACAAGTCTAAAATGGTCAGAAGCAGCTAAAAAATGGGAAGAAATCCCAGATTTTGCTAATGCTAAACGGTGCTGGATGAATATTCCTGAAAAAAAAGCAGAATACCGCGCTATTGAATTTGAAAAGAAGAAACAATGGCTGAAAGCTGCTACTGAATACGAGTTAGCAAAAATGCCTCAGAAAGCAGCATTTTGCCGAGCTAAAGAATTTGAAAAGAAAAGACAATGGGAAGATTCTATTACCCAATATGAAATAGCAGGTATGACAGAAAAAGCCGAAAAATGTCGTCAGGAAGGAGCAGATGCATTACACCAACGGGGATTAATCAAACTACAAAAAAGAGATAATACTGGCGCTCTAGAAGACTATAATCTTGCCATACTTCTAGAGCCAAATAATCATCAATTTTATCACAATAGAGGTATTGCAATTGCCCAAATGGGAAACTTAAAAGGGGCTATAGAAAATTTCCAAAAAGCATTAGAACTCGATCCAAAAGACCTGCAAATCTATAATAATTTAGGAGCAGTTTATGTAGAATTAGGAGAATTAGATCGAGCCATAGAGCTTTTTTCTGAAGCTCTGCAATTAAATACTGAAGAATCTCAAATCTACCAAAACTTAGGAGTAGTTCGTTTTAAAGCTGGAGATCCGCAAGGAGCTATAGCAGATTATAATCAAGCCATACAATTTAATCCCAATAAAGCAGAAGCTTACTATAATCGAGGTATTGCTCATCGTTTCCTTAGAAATAACCAAGATGCAATTGATGACTTGACAAAAGTATTACAACTCAATCCTAAAGTTGTAGATGCTTATACCCAGAGAGGTATTATCAGGTTTGAGATGAAAGATATACAAGGAGCAACTGCCGACTTTAATGAAGCCATTAAACTTAATCCTAAACATCCTGAAGCTATCTACAACCGAGCCGTAATTCGTCGTCTGACTAAAGATAACCAAGGTTCACTAGCTGATTTTAATCAAGTTATCAAGATTCATCCTAACTATATGGATGCTTACATCAAACGAGGTATAGTTCGTTTCGATATTGGAGATCATCGCGGTGCCCTAGAAGACTTAGACCACGCAGTAAAACTTCAACCCGAAAATGCAGAAGCTTATTACCATCGAGGTAATACTAAACGCAGTCTAGGAGATTTTCCCGGCTCGATCGCTGATTTTGAGACTGCGATAAATTTTAACCCTCAATATCATCAAGCTTATAACGATATGGGTATTGTCCGCCTGAGAACAGGAGATATTTCAGGCGCTATGAAAAACTTTGAAGCAGCCATACAAATCAAGCCAAACTATGCTGAAGGTCATAACAACCGAGGTTTTACAAAGTTTAGACAAGGGGATATTTCAGGAGCAATGAAAGACTTTGAAATAGCTATAGAAATTAATCCCAACTACGCCGAAGCATACAATAATCTAGGAAATTCTCGCTTTCAAACAGGAGACTTTGAGGGAGCAATGAAAGACTTTGGTGAAACTCTACGCATTCATCCCAAATATGTTCCTGCCTATAATAATAGAGGTTTAGCGCGTTTGAAATTAGGAGATTTTTCTGGAGCGATCGCTGATTGTGATGCAGCGCTAAAAATTAATCCCAACTATGCTTTAGCCTACTATAATTTAGGCTTAATTCATAGTGAAATGGGAAATTTACCACAAGCTATTGCAGACTACAACGAAGTATTACGACTGTATCCTAGAAAAATTGATGCTTATATCAATCGAGGGTTAATTTATCTGAAGTTAAAAAACTATACCCAAGCTATTAAGGATCAAACCAGTGCTTTGAGTATTAATCCTAATCTTCCTCACGTTTATTCTTTTCGTAGCGAAGGATATATTAAGTTAGGACAATTAAAAGCAGCTCTTGATGATTTGCATAAAGCAGCAGAAATTTACCAGGAACAAGGAAAGCAAGAAGAATACAAAAAGGTTATGAATGTAATTGAGAAGATAGGAGAATAAGAGGAGTTAGAAGTCAGGAGTCAGGAGTCAGGAGGAATAAAAATACAAATGGAGACAAATTATGGATGTTTATGATTACCTATAAAAACTGAAACCTTCAAGAAAAGTCCACCTATATCACCTACTCAATTGATCCTCTCTATCCCCACTCAAACTAATGTCCATTTTCACAAACCATCTATAAAGATGGACAATTAATCACTTGTCCCATCATGCTATACTTAATTGATAGAAAAACGAGAGAAACTAACGATTACACCATGATTCATCTGGTGAGAGTCACTTAGAGAGAGGATATAAAAAGGGCGAACGATGGGACTCGAACCCACGAATGGTGGAACCACAAACCACTGCCTTAACCACTTGGCCACGCTCGCCATATCTATTTTTCTTACAGTTTATTAATATAGCACTACCAAATTATATTTGTCAACCCCCTTGACAAAAATATAAAATCTAAAACTTCCGCATCAATGAGTTATTGCGTTAATTCCCAATGCCCCAAACCCGAAAACCCAGATACAGCAAGCTATTGCCAGAGTTGCGACTCTCCGTTAATTCTCCAGGGACGCTATCGTATCTTGAAAAAAGTCGGTCAGGGAGGCTTTGGCAAAACATTTTTGGGCGTAGATGAACAACATCCTCTGAAGCTCCCGTGTATTCTTAAGCAAATATCATTTCCCACTCTCGACCCCGAAAGCCATCAAACAACAGCTAGACTGTTTCGGCGAGAGGTCATGCGGTTAGCGCAGTTGGGGCAACATCCACAAATTCCCCTACTTTTAGCTCATTTTCAATACAATCAAAATTTGTATTTAGTACAAGAATATATTGAAGGTCTGACATTAAAGCAAGAATTACAACAGGGTCTCTTCAGCGAAGAACAAATATGGCAACTTTTGCGGGAGTTACTGCCAGTATTAAAGTTTATTCATCAACATCAAATTATTCACCGGGATATTAAACCAGAAAATATTATTCGTCGTACTTCCCCACCTATTAACTATCAAAAACCACCCCATTTACCAGGAGAAAATAAACTGGAAAAATTAGGAAAAGTGGGAGAAATTGTATTAATTGATTTTGGCGTGGCGAAGTTGCTGACAGGTACTGCTTTAATTAAAACTGGCACCATTATTGGCAGTCCCGAATATATGGCACCGGAGCAAACCAGAGGTAAAGCACTGCCAGCAAGTGACTTATTTAGTTTGGGTGTAACTTGCATTCATTTACTGACGGATGTTGCACCCTGGGATATGTTCGATGTTATTAATGACTGTTGGAGATGGCGAGATTTTTTGCCGAGTGGGAATAGTGTGAGTCAACGTCTCGGTAATATATTAGATAAGTTGTTGCAAAATTCTGTGAGTCAACGTTATCAGACAGCGGAACAAGTTTTGGAGGCGTTGGAGTCTCGCTCTAATATTGTCAGGCAACCTGTAGAAAATCTTGAGTCTTTAGCGTTGGTAAATCAAAAGTCACATCAGTTAGCTATTTTGCCATCAGTTCAGAGTTTAGTAGGGAGGTTTATTCCGCAAATTATGACACTGGATGAAAATGAATTAATTTCGGCAGTGGGAGTAGAGTATGGGAAATTGCAGTATTTGTTAGCAGTGCAAAAATGGCAAGAGGCGGATGTAGAAACCTGGGGAGTTTTGTGTGAAGGTTTGGGGAAGAGGAGAAAAAGTTATTTGTTTCAGGGTGATATTAATAATTTGCCTTGTGAAGACTTGCTGACTATCGATCGCCTCTGGGTAAAATATAGTAGGGGAAAATTTGGGTTGAGTGTGCAAAAACAAATTTATGAAAGTGTGGATGAAGATTATGGAAAATTTTGTAGTCAGGTTGGTTGGTTGACTTATAATTTACATTTTCGCGATCGCGGATTTAAGTTTAGAAATTGGGCACCAGTTGGTCATTTACCTTCAAGAATTTGGTCAGGTGGTAAGAAGTGGTGGAGTCATGCGGAAGCGATGGCGAAAAAGTTGGATAAGTGTGGTTTTAGGTAGTTAGGTGTTAGGTTTTAGCTGAAATAGGACTTACGCAGGCGAACCCAGAAACCCGGTTTATCCTAGATGTTTATGTCTTAAAAAGAATGATTTACCGTAGAAACCGGGTTTCGCGTGCGTAAGTCCTATGAAAGAATTTTCTGGGAAGGTTGAGGTATCAACTATAAAAGTAGAAAAAATTTCATTTTGAGAATTATCAGCTATAATTTAGTATAGTAGTGAACTGAGAATCTAAAATAGTGCAATAGTAGGGGCGGGTTCCTCGTTAAATTAACGATTTTAACTATTAAATGAAATAAACCCGCCCCAAAATCTAACACACAAAATTAGTTGTTTCAGTCTAGTAGAATTTTAATGCACCTTAGACTTAAAATCAGCAATATAGTAGATGATTTTGAGGTAATATTTAAAATAGCTTTTGCTACTTTCTCAGATATTGTTTAGTTTAAATAAATATTCTTAACAATAAGTAGGCACAATTATGGAAACCATAGATATTAAGCAAGCCCTCTCACAAATTGAACGATTATTAGAAACGGTTGCTCAAGGAGAAATAATTATTATTACGAAAAACCACCAACCAATGGTAAAATTAACCTCAGCTCAAGCTCAACCACAGACTAAACGACCTCCTTTATTTGGTAGCGATCGAGATATGATTTCTATAAGTGATGATTTTGATGAACCTCTAACAGATTTCAAAGAATATATTTCATTAATTGATAATTGATAATGGATAATTGATAATTACCTCTCGTTAAAACCAAGATGATTGAAGATCAGGAAATATCATTTCTTTATTTTCCTCTTAAAAGGGGAGGCTTTAAACCATAATTATTTAATAATTGGGTAATGGGACTATTACTAGATACTCATAGCCTAATTTGGTTCTTTGCTGATAGCTCAAATTTAAGTGATATTGGATGTAATTTGATGGAAAACCCAATAAATCAAAAACTAATTAGTTTAGCTAGTGTTTGGGAGATGGCTATTAAACAAAGTAAGGGGAAACTAACTTTACCTTTGTCTTTAGAGCCTTATATTGAAGCAAAAACTCAATTAGAAGATTTTACAATTTTGCCTATTAATTTAAAGCATTTATCGTTAGTTAGTAACTTACCTTTTCACCATAATGACCCTTTTAATCGATTATTAATTGCTCAAGCTATGATCGAAAAAATACCTATCTTAAGTCGAGATTCTATTTTTGACAAATACAATATTAATCGGATTTGGAATTGATTTCCTTAAGTATTTTCTATTTTGGCAGCTTTCTAACGAGCTGTCACCGTGAAATATTGAGTAATTAATAACTATCTAACTAAGCTAAGAATTAAACTACACCCCTGACTCCAAATATTTATCCATATTAATCTGTACATCCGTGGCAAAATCTTTGTGTGATATCCCTCCTAAAAATCATCCTCTAAAGTCTCAATTAATAAATTCATTTTTTGCTCACCTTGAGAAAGAAAAGCTTCACATTTTTGTAAATCTTCCACAGCAAGAGAAAACTTTTCAAATATCTCCTCTAATGTTAATTCCCCTGATTCAATTTCAGCAATAATCTCTTCAATATTAACGATAGTTTCCTCATAATCAAATTCCATTTTTTTACTCCATATTCTCAGATTCTAAAATATCCACAATTTTTACTTTTACCTTACCACTATTTAACTGGATTATCAATTCTTGGTTGCTTGTTAAATCCGACGTTGAATTTACTAACTTACCATCATTTTTTTGTACAACTGCATAACCTCTAGATAAAACCGCTTTTGGGTCTAGTGCTGCTAACTTTTGCCTTAACATCTGACATTTAACAGTTGCTTTGTCTAAAGTTCGGGAAGTTTGAGGAATATTTTTTAGACGATTTTTCAGAGACTTTAAATTTGCCTTTTCTTCATTAAACCTAGTTTTCAAAGCATCAATAATTCTTTCAACTCTTTGACAATGTTCGGCATAAAGTTGATTTTGGTCTGGCACAACTTTTTCTGCTGCTGCGGTGGGAGTATGAGCAGAATAATCTGCCACTAAATCTGCTAAAGTTTCATCTCTTTGATGACCGATACCCGTAATAATTGGAATTTTACAATCAGCAATTACTCTGACAACTCTTTCATCATTAAAACAGGATAAATCTTCCACTGCTCCACCGCCTCTAGCTAAAATTATTACTTCGGCACGTCCGTCTAATTCTACTTTTTTTATGGCTTCAACTATGGCAGGAGGAGCAAATTCTCCCTGTACTAATGTTGGGGATAATAATATTTTTACCAGAGGAAACCGTTGTTTAATTGTGCGTTGAATATCTCCCCATGCAGCAGCAGTATCCGAGGTAACAACGGCAATTGTTTGGGGAAATTTGGGGAGATTCTGCTTATTTTCTTGGTCAAATAAACCTTCTGTTTTTAGACGGGAACGCAGTTGTAAATAGCGGAGATTTTTTATTCCCTCTCCGGCAAGATATACATTATCAACTATTAATTTATAGTCGCCTCTAGGCGGATAGAGACTAATTCTACCTGTGACAATTATTTGCTCTCCTTTTTCTGGTTGATGGTGAATATTTTTTAGGGTACTTCTCCAAATAGCACAGGGAAGAGAGGCAGAGTTATCTGGTTCGGAAAGTGTGAAATATAAGTTTCCTGAATTTAGCTTTGCGCTAGAGACTTCTCCGATAACTGATATTTGTTGGAGTTGGTAATCTTCTTCTAAAATGTCTTGGATATAAAAGGTAATTCCTGCTACTGAGAGGGGAGATTCTTCTATGAATTGTTCGGGAATATTTGCCGTCATTGATAATAGTTGGTTGGGATTGGTTATTGTGGGTAAAGTTTACAATAGATGGAAGTTAAAAGTCAAAATATTAAGTAGGGTGTGTGACGGCATTATTAATTATATCTTTGAGAATTTATATTCCTGTGGCCGTCACGCACCGTTAGAATAGAATGGTACAATAAGTGTAGGTTGGGTTGACGTAGGAAACCCAACAATAAGGCACTGAATTTGATTTTTTTATCTCCTTCAAAGGGAAAACTTGAAGCACAATTTTCTGCTCTTATGCCAAATTTAATTTTGAGTGCTTATAATTTCTCCTTGACTAATTTTAGGAGTGGAGTAATAAGATTATTTTACTCAAACGTTATAGTTTTGTATGAGTGATCGCTCTATAGTAATTCTCAATGATTTGCGTGTGAAAACTGTAGGGATTTGGTTGAGAAATCCCATTTATACTAGGGTTTGGAGACCAAACCCCTACGAGAAAATTTTACAACTTATTTAGGATTGCTCGAAGAATGAAATTATTATTGGTTTGACTTTTGGAGTTATAATATAGTAGTTGTTAATAATGTGAAGTTTGATATGGATGCTGAAGAACTTTTAAAGCGTTACGAGAGTGGGGAGAGAGATTTTCGGGATGTAGATTTAAGTGGTATTGATTTAAGCAAGGCTGACTTGCGTGATATTGATTTGAGTAATGCTAACTTGACGAAAGCTAAATTCAAGAGAACTAATTTAACTTGTGCTAATTTAAGTCATGCTAACTTGAATAGTACCGACCTACTTGCGGCAAATTTAAATTGTACTAATTTATCAAATACTAATCTGAATGAGGCAAGTTTACTCGGAGCGAATTTGTTTTGCGCTAACTTGCCAGCTAACTTGACAAATGCTGACTTGCGTAGTGTTAAATGGGAAGATGCAGATTTGGGGAGTATTATTTTTCCTGAAATTTCTTTTAACTTAAGTCATGCAAAATTAAATAGTGCGACTTTGACTGGTGCCAACCTAACTAATGTTAACTTAAGTCATGCAAACTTAAGTAAAGCTTATTTACGTTACGCTTCTTTATGTAAAGCAAACCTCA
>NZ_JBNHEQ010000215.1:15863-34858 GCF_050016015.1 Dapis hubbardiae BLCC-M172 | reverse complement strand
CAGAAGCGGACTTAACTAATGCGGATTTAACCAATGCCAACTTAGGAGATGCAAACCTCACAGAAGCGGACTTAACTAATGCGGATTTAACCAATGCCAACTTAGGAGATGCAAATTTAACAAATGCTAGATTAGATAATGCTAACATCACAGGAACTATCCTCGATTCTTTACCATTAAATAACGGCAGATTTAAAAGTATAAAAATAGACAATATTATTACATGGGAATATCTCAGTTTTCGCTCCAAAACAGAAATTAAAATAGCAGAAGAACTAGACAAAAGAAACTTACTTTTTTTTCCCAATAGCGCCGCCCGTCTCACCACAAAAGAAGGGCGTAAAAATAAAGAACCAGATTTCTTAGTTTGCTACAAAACCACCAAAGGTTTTAAGTGGGCAATTCTCGAAGTTGATGGTTTTTACCATACACCTGAAAGACGAGTAGAAGAACAAGAAAGAGAAAGAGATTTTGAGCGGAATGGTGTGAGAATTTATCGGTTTGACTCGGAAAAATGTTATCAAGAACCTCAGACAGTTGTAGATGAATTTTTAGAACTTTTAGAAAATCAAAATTAATATCTAAGTAGATAGGTGCAAATAAACCTCACTATCTAACTAAATGTTTGGGCAGTCGAAAGCGCGGAGATTGCTATCCGTTCCGGAATGCTCCGCAAACCTTCCACTTCGTTCCAGTCGCAATGACATACTTCTAATTTTTTTCACTTACCTACTTATCTAATAACTACTAACTACTAATAGGAAAAAACTAAATTATGTCTAATGTTACAATCAAAGACTTAGAAATACTCAACAAAACCCTTTCTCAAGCAGGTTTAGACTATCAATTAGAACTAGAAAATGGAAAAATATCAGTTATGGGTCCTTCGGATATTGTATCGAGTGAAATTACCGCAGAATTATTGAGACTTTTAGGTAACTGGGTTAAACCTCGTCGTTTAGGACGTTTATTTGATTCTAGTGGTGGTTTTATCCTACCCGATACTAATCTCAAAGCACCCGATGTATCTTTTGTAAGTGCCGAACGTTTACCACGAAGCGTTCGTTATTTTGGGGAAATGGTACCCGATCTAGTAGTAGAAATAAAATCTCAAAGCGACAGGATAAAACCTCTACAAAAAAAGCTGGAACAATACATACAACTGGGAGCAAAAGTTGGAATTTTAATCGATCCAGATAGGGAAATAGTAATAGTTTATCGCTCTACAGGTACACCAGTTGAACTTACTAATAACGATATATTAACTATTCCCGAATTATTTCCTGGTTGGCAGATATCTATCTCAGAACTTTGGCCGCCAATATTTGATGAAGTTGAGTAACTAGAGTTTGTTGAAAGAGTCTTATAGGTGAGAGTAGGAGTCGTAGGCGCGAATGGCTATTTGCCCCTAGTAAATAGCTTCAATACCATTTTTTAGGTGGGAAATTATCTTTTTTGTCAAAGATACATTTCCTGCAAAATTTTTTAATCACACTTATTATTTGAACACATTCTTATAGCTGAAAATAGTATAAATCCTTAGTCTTGATTAAAAATTATGCTCCCCTCTCCTTGGAGGAGAGGGGTCAGGGGAGAGGTTATACCATCCTAGATAAACCCAATTTTTTATAATACCTAAACTACACCAACCGGAACTTCATCTAACTGTTTCAAGAACTTTTTAATTAACCCACTAACCACCGCCGGAACTTCCAATTGAGGAGTCAAACCCACACCATCTAATGTTTGAAAAATCCGCACAGCTTGAGGATTCAAATCTGCTAAACGTTGACCTATTTCTGGTCCTGTAAATTCAGATTTTTTACCCCAAATAATTGCCGTCGGAATTGTTAATTGACTCATATATAATGATAAGTCAAAACACAAATCTCCCCGCACAAAAGATAAAGCAGCATATTCAGCATTTGGTTGATTTGCTGATTCTAAATATGCCTCCACAATTTCATCAAAAATCAAACTGGAATTACCAAATTGTCTCGTTTCAAGAAAACTTTTAATTCCTCCTGGAGTGGCAACACCAGCACTATAAATAAAACGATCTAGTATTGGTGTACTTACCAGTTGAGCAAAAAAGCTGCGGGTATAATTTTCGCCGAAGTCGGATAAACCTGCGGGAGTTGTCAATATCAGAGACTTAAATAATTCCGGATGAGCGATCGCTACTCTTACCATTATTGCAGCAGTCAAGGAAGAGGCAATAACTCTAGTGGGTGGTTGACAAGTTTGTTCTAAAAATTCGATAATTGTTGTAATGTAGTCATCTACTTTGTAATCTAACGCCTGATGTTCCGATCGCCCCCACCCTATTAAGTCGGGAGCGAGAATGCGGTATTCTGAGGCCAAGGCGGGGTAAACTTTTGACCATTCGTAGGCAGATGAACCTCCACCGAAACCGTGGAAAAATACTAGAGTGGGTAAGTCGTCGGTGTTATCTGTCTCAGTTTTCCAAGGTGCTTTGTCATTGGTGTAGTAAACCATGCGACCTTGGGAAGTGACAATTGATTTTTGCTCAAAACCTACAGGGATAAACATAGTAATTTTAGATTTTAGAATTGATATTAATACAGAAACATCTTCAGTATAGGATCATTTTTGAAGAAGAA
The DNA here is from genome assembly GCF_050016015.1 of Dapis hubbardiae BLCC-M172. Taxonomy (NCBI): domain Bacteria; kingdom Bacillati; phylum Cyanobacteriota; class Cyanophyceae; order Oscillatoriales; family Microcoleaceae; genus Dapis; species Dapis hubbardiae. The sequence continues at coordinate 32,234 of NZ_JBNHEQ010000215.1, read as the reverse complement.
ATAAGGGATAGTTAGATAAAGACCGAAGTTATAGCACTACGCGCAAATCAAAAGTAATTTCTGACTGATTTTTCAGTACCCAAATGCTCCAAATTTAGTCCGTGTTGCAAATTTAACTTCTGACTTCTGACTTCTAACTTCTGACTTCATCTATATCTGTTGGGTTTATCCTCCGGATAAGCTCCGCTTTTTCGTATAGGGAATGCTCCGCAAACATGTCGCGCAGCGTTTCTTTTCGGCTAAGAGCCGAAAACACAAGCTCAACCCAACCTACAGAAGTAAAAATGTTATTAAGATTAGGAGATTTTCAATTTTTTCTAGTTTAAAGTAATTATTATCTATATTATTTATCTGAAACAAATGCAAGTTAAAGAAAATAAGTTTTCTTGGTATGACGTGCCTGAAGATGTCAAAAGTTTATTGATGTTAGCTGTAGAAAATTGGGAGGATACAGAAACCTCAGAAAATTATATTAATCAAGCTTTAGCTAAGACTGATGGAAATCTGGATATTTTGATAGGTGCTTATCGTTATTTTTTCTATAAAAATAATATGAAAATGTCGCTTCAATTGGCACATAAAGTAATGGCTGAAGTGAAAAAAAGAGAAAATTTACCAGAAGATTGGCAGGAAGTAAAAAGTATATTAAGTAGTCGTAAAAATGAGCAACAAATTAATTTATATATTACAGCTTATGCTGCTACTGGATTGATTATAGCAAAGATGGGAGATTTGGCAAAAGCTAAAACAATAAGTGAGGAAGTTCAAGAAATTGATGAGAAAAATGATTTAGCCAAAATTCTATTTGATGTGATTACTAGACCACCAGATGAAGACGAAGATTAAGGAAATTTGCTGATGAATATTAAAAGGGAATCCAATCTGTTTTATCTATCCATTCTTCAGCTTCATAAACTTCCCAAATAAGCCACAAGTTTGATGCTAAATCACCTATACTTGTCCTTGGTCGTACCCATAATATTCGCCATATCATGCCACCATTTGACCAATGTACTTCTAAATGTCCAGGTATACTATTACGATTATCTGTTACTAAAATTCTTTCAGATGATTCTAGATAAAATAATATATCTGGGTCAAGTGTTCCGAATTCTGCTGCCCCATCATCACCTACTCGTAGTACATCAATATTCAAATTCAAACGTAATAGAGCTTGTTTTAATCTAGGTGATAAATTTTCATCAATCAGGAAACGTATTTTCATTAATTTTGTAGTTGCTCTTTCTTTATTTGAGCTTTAATTTCTCTAATTTTTTTGACTACAGGTGAAGGTTCAGAAGCTAACCATTCTTGATAACGAGCTTCACGCCAAGCAATTAAACGTGATAAATAGGCATCTACTTCAGGACGATTATGTAGATAATAAGTTATAGTAGCGTAAATTTTGTCTAAGCTTAAGCCAGGAAAATTAGCAGCTATTTCTTCTGGTGAGTATCCATCTAAATAATAATTCAATACATTATCAATCCCAATTCTGTGTCCCTTTATCCGAATATAATCACAATCTAAAAATTCAAAATAATCCTCTAATTTCATTGTTTTATCTCCTAATTATTAGAATTTTCTGAAATCAAAATTTTTATGTTTTAATTTGATAATTATATCATCTTGAACTAAAATTTGTAAGGGTTTGATAGTTGTAGAGGGTTTGGAAACAAAACCCCTACTAGCTTTAATATGATTACATTGAATTCTGCCTACCTAACTTATACCAATTTACTATTTTGAACCAATAAAATCTTACTTTTGACTTTTGACTTTTGACTTTTGACTTTGAACTTTCTTGCTATCCTATAAAGATGTTACCTAAAATTAACTTCCGACCTTAACTATGACTGAAAAATCTCGGCGCATTTGTATTCTTGGTGGCGGTTTTGGTGGACTTTATACCGCCCTCCGCCTCATCCAGTTTCCCTGGGAATCATCAGAAAAACCAGAAATAGTCCTAATAGACCAACGCGATCGCTTCCTCTTTGCCCCACTATTGTACGAACTTGTCACCGGGGAACTCCAAACCTGGGAAATTGCCCCACCATTTGAAGAATTATTAGCAAACACTGATATTCGTTTTTGTCAAGGCGTAGTTTCTGGAATTGACATCAACCAACAACAAGTGCAACTAGAAAATGGTCAAGCATTCAGTTATGATCGCCTCGTTTTAGCAATGGGAGGCGCAACACCTATGGAAATTGTTCCTGGTGCTGCTGAATACGCTATCCCATTTCATACTATTAATGATGCTTACCGTCTTCAAGAAAAGTTGCGAGTTTTAGAAGCATCTGACCGCGAGAAAATTCGGATTGCTGTTATCGGTGGTGGTTATAGTGGAGTAGAATTAGCTTGTAAATTAGCAGATCGTTTACCAGAAAGAGGTAGAATTAGATTAGTCGAACGCAATGACATGATTTTGCGAACATCCCCAGACTTTAACCGGGAAGCTGCTTCTAAAGCATTGTCGGAACGAAATATTTGGATCGATCTAGAAACCGAAGTAGAATCAATAGAAGCTACTCAAATTTCCTTAAAATATAAAGAACAAGTTGATACTATTCCTGTAGATATCGTTTTGTGGACGGTTGGTACAAAGGTTGCTCCAGTCGTGCAGTCGTTACCATTGACAAAAAATCAGCGCGAACAAATTATTACCAGTGCAACTCTACAAGTGCAAGACGATAACAAAATATTTGCTCTTGGAGATTTAGCAGACTGCCAAGATGCAGACGGGCAAAAAGTTCCCACCACTGCACAAGTAGCAATACAACAATCAGATTATGTCGCCTGGAATATCTGGGCATCCTTGACTGGGCGACCTCTACTGCCATTCCGTTATCAAGCATTAGGTGAAATGATGGCGTTAGGACTTGATAATGCAACTCTTACCAGTTTAGGAGTTAAGTTAGATGGTCAGATAGCACATTTGGCAAGGCGTTTAGTTTATTTGTATCGGTTGCCAACCTTGGAACATCAGATTAAAGTGGGTTTCAATTGGATAGTTAATCCTATTCAAGAAATGCTTTCAAGTTTGTAAAGTATCCTATAGTATTTGGGAATAGAAAATCCAAGTATGGAAAAGTTTTTATTTGTAAGACTTGCACAGAAACCGGGTTTATGAACTAAAATTTGCAATATTAAGCGGCTCCGTTGCATAATTAGGGATAGAAAATCAATTCTACAGCTATATCGCTCTCTTTGGCAATTATTGATGTTCTATTCATCTATTGTCCAATAGTTAGGGATGAAAAATTAAAGCTCAAAGCCTTTCCAGGCAAATGTTTCAGCCTTTTCCTATCTCAAAATTGATGTTCTATTCATCTATTGTGCAATAGTTAGAGTGGTTTCCGCACGTTATTATTGTACATATCCACTTGCTTGTGCGACAGCTATATACTTTCATGCAACAAAGCCATATTAAGGATTAAATTAGGGTAATAAACCCGGTTTCTTGGTTTAAAATCCAAGTATGCTTCCTTCTTACTTCTTACTTCTTCCTTCTTACTTCTTACTTCTTCCTTCTTACTTCTTCCTTCTTCCTTCTTCCTTCTTGCTTCTTCCTTCTTACTTCTTACTTCTTACTTCTGAAAATATGACCAAAATTATTTTGCTTGATGCTGTAGGTACTTTATTTGATGTGCGTGGTAGTGTAGGTGAGATTTATCAACAATTCGCTAGTGAGTGGGGAGTAGATATTTCTCCTGTTACTGTAAATAAAGCTTTTTTTGAGAGTTTTAAAGCTGCACCACCGATGGCATTTCCTGAAGCAGAACTTGCCAAAATACCAGACTTAGAATTTGAGTGGTGGTGTCAAATAGCTGCTGAAACTTATAAAAAAGTAGGAGTATTAGAGCAGTTTTCTGATTTTAGGAAATTTTTTAGCGAACTCTATGATTATTTTGCTACTGCTGCCCCTTGGTTTGTTTATCCTGATGTCATACCTGCCTTAACTAAGTGGCGTGACAGTGGAATAAAGTTAGCAGTTTTGTCTAATTTTGATTCCCGACTTTATCCAGTTTTATCAGCGTTGAACTTAGTGGACTTTTTTTCTGATATTACTATTTCCACTGAGGTAGGAGCAGCTAAACCAGATCGGAAAATTTTTGCTGCTGCTTTACAAAAATATAATTGTACCATAGAGGAAGTTCTGCATATTGGAGATAGTTTGACTGCTGATTATGAAGGTGCAATTAATGTCGGCATAAAAGCATTTTTGCTCAATAGAAATACTGTTTCACAGCCAGAGGTAAATCAATTTGCTACACTATTAGATTGTTCTAATTGTCATTTTATCTAATTGGACTGAGGGGTTATACCCTCTATAAAGATAGATTTTAAGTAATTTTTGTTATAGATTACTAAAATTCTATAACAAAAATTAAATTGTTATGAAAAAATTAAAAATATGAGTATAATAATACTGTGGATGGTAGAAGCCTCCAAAAAGTAGATGTTGACAGTAAGAATCTGCCCTATGTGGAGCAGATTTTTTTTTGTATAAAAACAGTTAGTAAATCTTGAAACAGGCTAGTTTTGGTTTGCCACTTAGCAAATTTTTGACTATGGAGTTAGCCAACAGGAACTAAATCAACTTCATCTGTACCATCAGTTTCACCTTGACCTGATGTAATTTGTTCTCCATTACTGCTAATTGCCACAGCTAAATTTGTGCCGTCCAAATTAATATTATAGTCAGTAGCATCAGCAGTATATCCTACACTAGCAACCATTTGCCGACCATCCTCAGTATATTGGAAAGCTAACAATTGATTTTTTTCCTTCTCATTATCGTAAGTCCAAATTACCATATAGTCTTGCTCTTGATATTCAAAGACTTTAGGTGGACGAGTAGGAACATAACGACCTTCAGCACCAAAACTATTATCAAGGAAAGGCTGTACTGATTCAGGTTCCACAGTAGCAAAAGCAATATCATCTGGCTCTAGCTCTACTTCTGCATCTTCAGTTGTTTCAGGATCTGGTTCTTCTTGATCGCGATTCTGGAAATAATCTACAGCTTTCTTTACACCATAGCCTGTCGCTGCAACACCAGCAACACCAGCAACAATTTTAGCAAGATTGCCAAAGTTCATTTTTTTCTCCTAATTATGATTCTAGATTAATTAGAATTTGAGAGATTTGCCACTAACCCAAATACAAGAGAATTTCTTTGTTAGTAACTTGACATCCTCCCGACAGTGAGCGATTCCAACACCTTGGGATTCTTCAACTCAATATTGGAGTCGCAGTTTATACAGAGGTGATGTCCTCCCCCTGTTTTTTTATTATCGCACAAGAATGCAGGACTTAGGGAGAAGTATTTTATACCTCTCCCTAAGTCCTAAGACATGAAGCAATTAAATAGCTATCAATTCTACCATAATACTTTTGAGTTTTTGATAAATACAAAAGTATTAATAAGTTTCAACGTGCCAGCGATGGTCTTTCTTCAACTGCTTCTGATAATCAGTCCAATTAACATCAAACTGACCAGTAACAGCAGACATTCCCTCATCAATGCCACCTTCCATACCCTTGAGACCGCAGATGTAAGTGTGAGTATTTGGCTTTTGAATGTGTTGCCACAACTCGTCAGCATTTTCTTGAATTCTATGCTGAATATACATTTTGCCACCGTCTTTATTCTTTTGTTCCCGACTAATAGCATAAGTTACGCGGAAATTGTCAGGGAATTGACGTTGCAGTTCTTCTAGCTCTTCCTTGTAGAGAATATTTGGAGTGTAGGCACAACCGAAGAATAGCCAAGCTAAACCTTTGAACTGATAATCAGGATTTTGTTCTCTTTCCTTAAACATCCGCCAGATGAAAGCACGGAAAGGAGCAATTCCTGTACCTGTAGCAATCATAATAATAGTTGCATTTTCATCATCAGGTAGCAACATTTCTTTACCTACAGGCCCAGTAATAGATACATCAGCACCTTCTTCCATGCCACATAGGTAAGAGGAACATACACCATATATTCTCTCGCCTGTTTCTGGGTGATTGTATTCTAGACGACGTACACATAGAGACACAGTTTGATCGTCAAGATTATCACCGTGACGAGTTGAAGCAATGGAATAAAGCCTTAACTTGTGAGGCTTACCATTAGCATCTGTTCCTGGTGGAATGATACCAATACTTTGACCTTCGAGATATTTCAACTCGCTACCAGAAAGGTCAAATATTAAGTGACGAACAGTACCTTCGCCACCCTCCTGGACTAATTCAGTGCTTGAAAGGCATTTACCGACGAAAGGATTTTTGGGACGATAGGTGTTTACAGGAACATCCTTCTTATCTGACTTAGGTTTGGCTTGAGTCATGGGTTTAGTTTTTTCTCCTGTGTTAGTTGTTTGACCATTAGTTTGAGAGTGCTCGCTCAGAGTTTTGATACTGACAATTTTGCCTCCCATCCTTGTAATTCGTCGCATTTCTTGATTCATGCGAGCATAAGGTACTGTAATATAAACAGTCCCACTGCTACGGATAGGGCTATTTAACTTGTCAGTAGTTTCACTCTGACGTAGACCCTCTACTTCATATACAAAACTACGACTACCGTATTCTGTGTTTGTTTTTACACCGAATCCCATCTGAGTTTTCATTCTTTGCTTCTCCATTTAGATAAAGTATATTGCCAAGAGATGATGAGTCTTTCTATTTAAGTGTTTTTTAAGATGCCATGGTGTAATGGCCACAACTTTTTAAGTCTATAGCGCTACGCGCAAGTTCAAAGTCAGTAGGGGCGTAATTAGGAGCATTCCGGAACGGAAATGGCCATTTCGCTAGCGCACAACGCGCGTTTTTCATGTCGGCGACAGCCGAAGTGCGTAATTAGGAGCATTCCGGAACGGCAATGGCCATTTCGCTAGCGCACAACGCGCGTTTTTCATGTCGGCGACATGAATGCGGAGCATTCCGTCAGGAAAACGCCCCTACAAAAGCGAGTGCCTAATTCTGAGGTTTCCTACGGGGCGTATAAAGTGCGGAAAATTCCCCAGACAGCCCCTCCAGAATGTAAGACGCACATCTGACAGTCAAAAGTAATCCCTGACCCTCGTTTGATTTATAAGTGTCCTAACCATAATGCTTAGTGCTATATAGAAGCCTAAGTGTATCTCCAGAAAATAGGTTGGAGGGAAAAGTAATTGATAATTTATGGGTAAGAATTGATTTGATGATTGGATGAGTGGGATATATCTAATACACCCCATCTTGCCATCTCCCCATCTTGCCATCTCCCCATCTCCCTCCTCTGTTTTTAAATAGAACCCATTTGGGATCTATATTTGAGAGGTTTAATGCTGGAAATTTTGTTTTCCTGATGTCATTCTCTGATGAGGAACTCTTCTGAAAGCACAACTACTTCGATAAGTCAAACCGATCATTTTTCAGTTCTTTAAACTCTGAATGAAGTCGATCAAGCTTCCATAAACAGAGATAACATATAATTCTGTATTGTTTTTTACACTAATTCCAATTTGAGTTGTCATTATCGACTTTTCTTTTTGTTTGGAAAATATAGACTTTTCACTCACAAGAAATTCACTTTTGTTCGCATTTAAGCGTTCTTTGAAGAACCTTTTGACTATTGGCCAATACAGAAATATTTTTGTTGCCCTTTCCTTAGCTCTTCGGCATTAGTATTCTTGAGACTAATCAATTCTGACTATTTTATATATAAAGTTCAGAGTGGTCATAATTTCTTATGGTTTCTTTAGCTATCTGTGAAGTCAAAAACCAATAACAATAACACCATTTCAAGTGTCCCGGAAGTCAAAAGTCAAAAATACCCATTTATCAATCAAGGGCCTAGAAATACCAATAGCATTTTTCTTTCTCCATGGGTGAACTCTTTGCCTATTTATCTAGTTGATTTTTATGTCAAAACTTGAAACAAAAAGAGTTAATTTGGCCTTATAAACAAATGACGGAAAAGATTTGCCTTGAGCCTGCTGTCTAGATTTCTACAGAATTATATGATGAAGCTTTTATTTTCTTTGATCCTTGTAGGGAAGATCCCATTCTGATATGATATTTTACAAAAGTTAGTAAAAAAGACTTAGAGTCAATAGCTTCAAGGTCTGTCCAAGGCTCCAAGGATAAGAGGTTGTTTGAGCATTCTACCGTGTAGCAAAGCAACCCTCTCCAGGGAATTCGTTTTATGTGGACCAAATTTATTGGACTTATCTATTTATTTAGCTAACTTCTCTAGCAAACCTGAACTCTCTTGTCATAGAGATGTGGTGGAAAAAGTGGCTGAAATTGATTAGATATAGTCTGGGTTAAGGGTGACAAGACTTAAAACGGCTCCTGAAATGCTGAGGAATTTGTCCTGGACTTACTAAGAAGCCTAGACTCACCCAAAAAGAAACCATGGGATATGTCACTAAACTTTGTTTTGTGTTAGAGGGAACCTATTGTGAAAAAACCAGATAAAGTAATCTTAATTGGAGTTGCCGGAGATTCGGGATGCGGAAAATCTACTTTTTTGCGCCGAATTACAGATGTATTTGGAGAAGATTTCGTTACAGTTATCTGCCTGGACGACTATCATAGTTTAGACCGTAAGCAACGTAAAGAAACAGGAATTACTGCTCTCGACCCAAGGGCCAATAATTTTGACCTCATGTACGAGCAAATTAAAGCCCTCAAGAGTGGTGAGTCTATTGATAAGCCAATTTATAACCACGAAACTGGCGAACTTGACCCACCAGAAAAAGTTCACCCAAATCATATTGTGGTGATTGAGGGTCTTCATCCTCTCTATGATGAGCGTGTAAGAGAGCTTCTAGATTTTAGTGTTTATCTAGATATTAGTGATGAAGTTAAAATTGCTTGGAAAATCAAGCGTGACATGGCAGAAAGAGGCCACCGTTACGAAGATGTACTCGCTTCTATCAATGCTCGTCGTCCTGACTTTGATGCCTATATTGACCCACAAAAAGCTCATGCAGATGTGGTAATTCAAATTCTGCCTACTAAACTGATTCCTGATGACAAGGAACATAAGGTCTTGCGGGTGCGTTTGATCCAACGTGAAGGTGTCAAAGATTTCGAGCCAGTTTATCTGTTTGATGAAGGGTCTACTATTAACTGGATTCCTTGTGGACGGAAACTCACCTGTTCTTATCCTGGTATTAAGATGTTCTATGGCCCAGATGCGTATTTCGGCCATGAAGTTTCTATCCTAGAAGTAGATGGTAACTTTGATAATCTGGAAGAAATGATCTACGTTGAAGGACACCTGAGCAATACTTCTACTAAATACTATGGTGAGATGACCCACATGATGATGAACCATCAAGATTATCCAGGTTCTAATAATGGTAGTGGACTATTTCAAGTTTTAGTTGGTCTAAAAATGCGTGCAACTTATGAGCGTTTGACTGATAAAGCTGTTGATGCAAAGGTAGCAGCAGCAGTTTCATAAATATCAAGCGGCAAATTTTTTATTGACCTAAAAGCTAAGGTTGAGAGTAATGTCTCTATGCCTAACTTTAGGTAATGCCAATAGAGCAGGGATGAAAATGAGCGGGCTGTTTTGCGGAACGCAAAGCTCCGCTTTTCATATCGCGAAGCGAAACAGAAAACGCGAGTGGTTAATTTTACCCCGCGTTTTTTTGATCGAGAATTCCTGGTTTGACAGACATAACCTTCTTGATGCAAATTAGCCTCATTTTTTCTCGGAAGGCTAAAGCATAATTGGTCACTGTTGTATGGAAAATTAGATTTTTGTGGCCCAGACTTCCCGATCAAGGCCAAGGTGTTCTCCTAACTTATTTGGGAGCGATCGCCAATGCAACACCTATTTTTTTGTTTGATTATTTTTAAAGATGTATCTCTACAATTTGATTTTTGTTTAATTTTCTAAATTTTTTTATAGCACTACGCATTATGGTTAGGATACTTAATAAATGCTCAAACGAGCGTCAGAAATTATTTTTGATTTTTGACTTGCGCGTAGCGCTATAGTTAGTGGCCTTCAAGAGCGAGAACATACTAATGGCCTCTTGCCTGTCATGGCAAATGAAATAAAAAGGTCATTTTGCCAATGGTCTTTAATTATTTGTCATTAGTTAAGCTTTTCTGGGGTTTTTGGCCTGAATTAGCAGTAATTCCTATCAAAATATTACAAACTATTAAGGAAATAATGAGAAAGTGAACAAAATGCCTCAAAATACTTCCTGGAGGTAGTTTATGTTAGAGGGTATTAGTCCTTCGAGCGTAACTAACTTATTTTAAGAGTCTGGCAGGAAGTTCTAATTTCTCCGGTAAGGGAGTCTTGGGACGGGCGCCATAGTGTTTTAGAAAAACACAGGGGGAGGACATCACCTCTGTATAAATAGCGATTCAAATATATTGAGTCGAAGAATTCCACGTTGTTGCGCTATGGGCAATGTTGGGAGTATGTCAAGCAACCTTTTACCTTAACTGTGTTGGAATAAAACATGAGTATTGTCACTAAATCAATTGTTAATGCAGATGCTGAGGCTCGTTATCTGAGTCCTGGTGAATTAGATCGAATCAAAGCTTTTGTAAGCACTGGAGAAAAGCGTGTTCGGATTGCTCAAATTATGAGTGAATCTCGTGAGCGGATCATTAAAGAAGCTGGTGGCCAACTTTTCCAAAAGCGCCCTGATGTTGTTTCTCCTGGTGGTAATGCCTATGGTGAAGAGATGACAGCAACTTGCTTGCGCGATCTGGATTATTATTTACGTTTGATTTCTTACGGTATTGTTGCTGGTGATGTTACTCCTATTGAGGAGATTGGGTTGGTAGGCGTTCGTGAAATGTATAAGTCTTTAGGTACTCCAATCGAAGCTGTTGCCGAAGGTGTTCGTTGCATGAAGAATGTCGCTGCTAGCCTTTTAAGTGGCGACGATGCTGCCGAAGCTGCTACTTACTTTGACTATGTTATCGGTGCTATGGGTTAAGGCTAAATATATTTTGAGACTTAGATAAAATTCGATCGGATGGGAAGATTTGTATATTTGAGACCTGACTCAGGTATCAAGTTTAGCCAGGGGATTAATCTAAAGTTCTACTAGCCTTTACTTATCCAATAATTTTTGAAGATTCAGCAATTTTAAGGAAATCAATCAACAATGCAAGACGCAATTACCGCCGTTATCAATTCTTCTGACGTTCAAGGTAAATACCTTGATACTGCTGCTCTAGATAAGCTCAAGGGTTACTTTGCTACAGGTGAACTACGAGTTCGAGCTGCAACAGCTATCAGCGCTAATGCTGCAACTATTGTTAAAGAAGCTGTAGCTAAGGCCCTACTTTATTCTGATATTACTCGTCCTGGTGGTAATATGTACACCACTCGTCGTTATGCTGCTTGCATTCGTGACTTAGATTATTATCTGCGTTATGCTACCTACGCAATGCTAGCAGGCGATCCTTCCATTTTGGATGAGCGCGTATTAAATGGCCTAAAAGAAACTTATAATTCTTTGGGTGTACCCATCGGCGCTACTGTACAAGCTATCCAAGCTATGAAGGAAGTTACTGCTGGTTTAGTCGGCCCTGATGCTGGTAAGGAAATGGGTGTTTACTTCGACTACATCTGCTCCGGTTTAAGCTAATTTGGCAATCAGTAAAAAGACAAAAAAAGAGTAGATTTTCTCTTTTGTTTTGACTGATGTTGTATTTCGAGGCTAGGGAAACTTAGGGTGAATGTTAGATTACCAAAGGCTTATTGAATTAATTTAATTTATAAGTTTTAGTGAACTAGCATTGATTCTATGGCTCCCTGCCTTCGGAATTTTTAGATTTGAGATTTGAAGTTGAGGCGGGCGATCGCATAATTAAATAATTTAGATTTAAGTAGTGATTTTTGCAGTTTACCTTCTGAAAATGATAGGAATGTGATGCTAAATATTAATACTTATAAAAGATTACTAAATAATCAAATTTGACTGTTTAGCTTAAATGTTATACAAAGGATTTAAAACAATCCTCATTAAATATTAGGAGAAATTTGTAACATGAGACAGTTTAAGATTACAGCTTGTGTTCCTAGTCTAACTCGGACTCGTACTCAACGAGAACTACAAAATACTTTCTTTACTAAGCTTGTTCCTTATGATAGCTGGTTCCGGGAACAGCAAAGAATTATGAAAATGGGTGGCAAAATTGTTAAGGTAGAGTTGGCTACTGGTAAACAAGGGGTAAATACTGGGTTACTTTAAATTAAGATTTTAATAAATAGTAACTAGAAAGAGGTCTTTTGACCTCTTTTTTGTTTGTATTTTATAGAGCTTTTCGATTTATGACTTATTGAGTAGGGGAGTAGGGAGGTTGCATGCAACGTCTATTTGTAACAAACATTTATTAAATTAGTATAACATATTTGGAATTTGCTGTAAACTAATAATTAATAATTATAACAATCCGGGCATAGGTTGTAAGATTTTATCGTAGGGGTTTGGTTTCCAAATCCCTTTTTCGTTTGGGTTTGGAGAGCAAACCCCTACAGTTTTTTTCACAAATTATTTCTTATTGCTATATGGAACATCCCTACAGATTCATTTATTGGTTAAACCTATGGGTTTGGGTTTGGAGAGCAAACCCCTACATATTTCTTATTGCTATATGGAACACTACAGATTCATTTATTGGTCAAACCTATGGGTTTGGGTTTGGAGAGCAAACCCCTACAGTTTTTTTTCACTAATCATTTAGGATTGCTATAATAACTAATAACTAATAATTAAGAACTAATAACTGATATTAACTATCTATGAAATATTCCGCTTCTACATCTACTAAAAAATCATTAAAAGCCAAACAAAATAAAGCTGAAAATTCTCTTCCTCCTAACGCAGATTACAGTCAAATTGACATTAGCAAACTATCAGAAATGATGCAGCGTTATGTGGAAGTTAAACAACAATATCCCCACGCTCTTTTGTTGTTTCGAGTAGGTGATTTTTTTGAATGTTTTTTTGCGGATGCTGTGACGATCGCGCAGGAATTAGAATTAGTTCAAACCAGTAAACACGCTGGTAAAGAAATTGGTAGAGTTCCTATGACTGGAGTTCCTCACCACGCTGTGGAAAAATATGCAGCGATATTAGTAGAAAAAGGTTATGCGGTGGTGGTTTGCGACCAAGTTGAAGATTCTGCTATTGCTGCAAAGGAAAACCGCCAAGTCAAGCGTGAAATTACTCGTATTCTCACTCCTGGTACTCTTACTGATGACGGAATGCTAAAACCTCGCTACAATAATTATTTAGCAGCAGTAGTCATTGCCAAAAATTATTGGGGACTTGCTTACACCGATATTTCTACTGGCGAATTTCTGACGACTCAAACCCAAGGTTTAGACCAACTTACCCAAGAATTAATGCGTTTGCAACCTTCGGAAGTGTTATTTCCCACTAATGCACCTGATATTGGTTTTATGTTACGGCCTGGAGAAAAGTCAGAGCATCTTCCAGAATGTTTGCCTAATTCTTTTTGTTATTCTCTGCGTCCCCAACAACCTTTTACTTTGGGGGAAGCAAAGGAAAGACTTTTGCTGAAATTTCAACTGACATCTTTGGAGGGTATTGGTTGCGAACATATTCCATTGGGTGTGCGAGCAGCGGGGGGGTTGTTGGAATATCTGGAAGAAACTCAAAAGGAAAATCAAGTTCCGCTACAACGGTTGCGTAGTTATACTTTGGCAGATTTTTTGATTCTAGATCACCAGAGTCGCCGGAATTTGGAAATTACGCAAACGGTTAGAGATGGTAGTTATCATGGTTCGTTATTATCGGCGATCGATAAGAGTAGCACTGCGATGGGGGGTCGTGCTTTGCGACGGTGGTTAGTGCAACCACTTCTGAATTTGAAGGGTATTCGTGCTAGACATGACACTATTGATGAACTGATAATAAATAATGATTTGCGTCAAGATATTCAAAGAATATTGCGTCAAATTTATGATTTGGAACGTCTGACGGGGCGGACTGGTGCTGGTACTGCTAATGCTAGAGATTTAGTTTTTTTAGCTGATTCTTTGACTAAACTTCCGGAACTTTCTGCTTTAGCATCTGAGGGTAATTCTCCTTATTTAAAAGTGTTGCAAAATCTACCTCCAATTTTACAAGAATTGGGGGATAAAATTCATTCTTTTTTAGTTGAATCTCCTCCCCAACATTTAAAGGAAGGAGGGTTAATTCGCTCTGAAGTAAATCCACAATTAGATGAGATGCGGGGGTTAGCTGAAGAAGACCAAAAATGGATTGCTAATTTGGAAGTTACGGAGAGAGAAAGGACGGGAATTCCTAATTTAAAAGTTGGTTATAATAAGGCTTTTGGTTATTATATTAGTATTTCTAAATCTAAGGCAGATTTGGCGCCGGATGATTATACTAGGAAGCAAACTTTGACTAATGAGGAGCGTTATATTACTGAGGAATTAAAGGAAAGGGAAGTGAGAATTTTGACGGCGCGAGATGATTTGAATCAATTAGAATATGATATTTTTGTTGCTTTGAGAAATGAGATAGGGGAACACGCTGAGGAGATTAGAAATATTTCTCGTGCTGTGGCAGCTATTGATGTTTTGTGTGGTTTAGCAGAGGTGGCAGTTTATCAAAATTATGTTCGTCCGACTATGGTTGATAGTCGAGAATTGAAAATTATTGAGGGTCGGCATCCGGTGGTGGAAAAATATTTACCTGCTGGTTTTTTTGTGCCGAATACTGCTATATTGGGAAGTAAAAATATAGAGGAAAATGATGAGGGAATTACTCCTCATTCTGCACCGGATTTAATAATATTAACTGGTCCGAATGCTAGTGGTAAAAGTTGTTATTTACGACAGGTAGGATTGATTCAATTAATGGCACAAACTGGCAGTTTTGTTCCAGCAAGTTCTGCTGTTTTAGGGTTGAGCGATCGAATATTTACTCGTGTAGGAGCTGTGGATGATTTAGCAACTGGTCAATCAACTTTTATGGTAGAGATGAATGAGACAGCAAATATATTGAATCATGCTACGGAAAAGTCTTTGGTTTTGTTGGATGAAATTGGTAGAGGAACGGCAACTTTTGATGGAATTTCTATTGCTTGGTCTGTGGCAGAATATTTAGCAACGGAAATAAAATCTCGGACAATTTTTGCTACTCATTATCACGAATTAAATGAACTTTCTTCGATTTTAGATAATGTGGCAAATTATCAAGTAACGGTGAAGGAGTTGCCAGATAAAATTGTATTTTTGCATCAAGTACAACCTGGTGGAGCGGATAAATCTTATGGTATTGAAGCAGGAAGATTAGCAGGTTTGCCAGATGCGGTTATTGCACGAGCGAGACAGGTAATGGGGGAAATTGAAAAGCATAGTAAAATAGCTATTGGTTTGAGGAAAGGTGTTAAGAAAAAAGAGGAGGAAGAAGAGGTGATAACTGTGGAGCAGTTAGATATTTTTAGTGAGGAATTTGGAGATAGTTTGCTATAACAGTTATCAGTTATCAGCAGAATTTGTAGGGTGCGTTAGACGGCAAAAATTTAGAATGTGAAAAGTATTTAACAATCCTTCGTAACGCACCATTTTACCCATTAAAAAAAAGGATGCTTTACTTAGGTAAAATTTCAATTATTAAGTAATTAACTTATGCCGAATAACTTTTTTAATAATTATTAGCCAGGAGCGTGTTAATTATTTATGTTTTTATTTCTCCCCAACTCCCCCGACTCCCTCACTCCCCTACTCCATTAAAATGAGAGGTTAATTTTATGGTGCTTTCATCAGCTAATACTCAATTTTTTTGTGAAACTTATCGAATACTTAAATTGTAATGATATTGATAGAGATTTAGCTGCTGCTAGGCTCCGCCAAAGATTATTAATTTCTACGTTAGTGTATCAAGGAAGTGTGGTTTGTGTAGTCCTTGTGGGGAGACATCCAAATGATATTTACAGGAAAATGTTTGGGATTTTGGTAGAAAATAGACCTCTCCGGAAAAGAGTGAGTAGGGAGCACGGAGCAAGGAGCAGGCTGAAATAATTGATGTTTTCTTTACGATAATTGATTTTATTTTTTCTTATTGGAGATGTCTAATTATTGTTTATAAATGTCCTAACCTTAATGGGTAGGGCTATAGTAGTCGCCTTGAAAATTACAAGAAAATGTTGCTGCTATCAACGGTTCAGGAATCGGGATCTTAGGTAAAATACCACAAATATTTGTTTTTTTTATGAGGATTCAGTAAAGATTTGGCAGGATTTTATTTGTTTTATGAAGATACAATGAAATTGGCAGTTTTTCCTTTTGAAAATCACCAGAAAATGTTGGTGCTATCAACGGTTCAGGAATCGGGATCTTAGGGAAAATACCACAAATATTTGTTT
>NZ_JBNHEQ010000215.1:0-15763 GCF_050016015.1 Dapis hubbardiae BLCC-M172 | reverse complement strand
AAGATTTGGCAGGATTTTATTTGTTTTATGAAGATACAATGAAATTGGCAGTTTTGCCTTTTGAAAATCACCAGAAAATGTTGGTGCTATCAACGGATAAAGAAGCTGGGTTTTCGGGAAAATACCACAAATATTTGTTTTTTTTATGAGGATTCAGTAAAGATTTGGCAGGATTTTATTTGTTTTATGAAGATACAATGAAATTGGCAGTTTTTCCTTTTGAAAATCACCAGAAAATGTTGGTGCTATCAACGGTTCAGGAATCGGGATCTTAGGGAAAATACCACAAATATTTGTTTTTTTTATGAGGATTCAGTAAAGATTTGGCAGGATTTTATTTGTTTTATGAAGATACAATGAAATTGGCAGTTTTGCCTTGACACAGAGGGAGAGGTAAATTTACTATGTAGTAGTGACGCACTCAAACGTATTTTGGTCATTGCCACTAACAGTGTAGTCATCTCAAATCCTAGTTTTTAGTACATCATCCCTAAGTCCTGATACAGTTAATATATGGGAAAGATATAGACAAAGAGATAAAATTACGGTTTTAACAAAAACCTCAAAAACATAAAAAATGACCGGAGAAAAGCTCCTGGAAGGTTGATCTCCTAGTTGAATAACAACACGCTGGTTTTAAGCTGGAGACAAAGTATTTTAGTGATTTTTCAGGAATATCCGGCGATCCTGAAGTTTGTTGATAAAAATTTAGAACCTTATTTGATGGCAGTGACTAATTCTTATGTTGCAGTTAAGCACTTGGGTGGTTAGTCAAATCTGTCATAACTTGAAAACACCAAAACTTTTTTAAAATAAGAGGAATTAATTGATCATGGCTGACATAAACGGTACTTCTAATGACGATGCTCTAAAAGGTACTAATCGTGCCGATACCATTGATGGTGCTCGCGGTGACGATACCATTGATGGTCGTAATGGTAACGATAACATTGATGGTGGTCGCGGTGACGATAGCATTGATGGTGGTGGTGGCCGTGATACCATTGATGGTGGTCGCGGTGACGATATGATTGATGGTGGCGAGGGTAGCGATACCATTAATGGTGGCAAAGGTGACGATACAATTGATGGTGGTGGCGCTAATGATAGCATTGATGGTGGTAGCGGTGACGATATGATTGATGGTGG
Organism: Dapis hubbardiae BLCC-M172; assembly: GCF_050016015.1. Lineage (NCBI taxonomy): Bacteria > Bacillati > Cyanobacteriota > Cyanophyceae > Oscillatoriales > Microcoleaceae > Dapis > Dapis hubbardiae. The sequence continues at coordinate 14,614 of NZ_JBNHEQ010000215.1, read as the reverse complement.
TAATAGTGGCGATACCATTAATGGTGGTAGCGGTGACGATACCATTTTTGGTGGTGCTGATGGCGATGACATTGATGGTGGTAGCGGTGACGATACCATCGATGGTGAAAGTGGTAACGATACCATTAATGGTGGTGGTGGTGACGATAGCATTAATGGTGGCAGCCGTGACGATAGCATTACTGGTGGTCGCGGCAACGATACCATTGATGGTGAAAGTGGTAGGGATACCATTGATGGTGGTGGCGGTAACGATGTAATTAATGGTGGTGATCATCGCGATACCATCGATGGTGGTGGCGGTGACGATACCATTGATGGTGGTGCTGATGTCGATGTCATTGATGGTGGTGGCGGTGACGATGTAATCAATGGTGGTGGCGGTGACGATGTAATTAATGGTGGTGGCAAGAACGACATCATTTTTGGTGATGATGGCCGCGATAGCATTAAGGGGGGTCGCGGTAACGATACCCTCATTGGCGGTGCCGCTAACGATACCCTCACTGGTGGTCGCGGTGACGATTATCTTGTAGGTTCAGATGATATTTTAGGTTCATCTTCTCGTGAGGTAGATACCTTCTATGGTGGCGCAGGTGCAGATACTTTCGTCGGTGGAGAGAATGTTGGTTATTACATTGGGCGTGGCAATCAAGACAAGGGTATTATTAAGGATTTTGGTGATGGCGATAAAATTAAGTTGTTCGGAGATGCTGATGATTATATAATGAGATTCGATTCGGGAGATACATTCATTTCCTACGATGATGACACTGCCAATGGCGATCTCGTATTTGTGGTAGAAAACGTTGAACTATCAGACTTGACGGACACGAGTATATTTATTTATACTGATGATGTCGTATTGTAATGACGCTTTCGGTTTTTCTGTTTAGTCAGTTTAGCAACGAGTTCGACATAATTTAAAAACCAAGGTTGTACTCAAGCTCTGAATGCTTGAGTACAACTGTCATTTCAGTTATCATCAGGACTTACGCATAGCCACTATAGCAGTCTTAGGAGAAAGAGTCTGGTTAAACCGTCAAAAAGTTTAAATTCCTAAACATCATCAACCGATGATTAATATTCTGAATCTAATTTCTTTTGTTGATTTACCATTTTGTATTTGGGGATTAATTCAATTGAATATTTGGCCGACATTATTAGGAATTATTCTGGTACTTTTAGGTAAAATGTGGTTTCTAGATCGCATGGTTTGGTTATACGCAGAAATGAAAGATAATAATTCTGAATATCGGAGTTGGTTGTATGATGACAAAAAAAGTAGATATTAGCAGTAAACGCTTAATCAGTTATCAGTTATCAGTTATCAGTTATCAGTTATCAGTTTTTTATCCCCTTCAAATAATCGGCTTCAGAGCCAATTTTTCAGTGACATAAATTACCAATATTATTGTCAAAGAAATTATTTCTTCAGACTTCCAATGAGTAAGTTATTTCAGTTATCAGTTATCAGTTTTTTATCCCCTTCAAATAATCGGCTTCAGAGCCAATTTTTCGGTGACATAAATTACCAATATTACTGTCAAAGAAATTATTTCTTCAGACTTCCAATGGGTAAGTCATTTCAGTTATCAGTACCTCTAGGCTAATTATTAATTATTAATTGTTGAATGCCTTTTATTCCTATTCTTAAAGGAGGAGGATAAAAAGCAACTGTGAGACAATAATTGCAACTTTTAAGGGAGGATGAAAAACTCTCATAATTATAAAATTTACTAGCATTTTTTGCTACATTTGTATTAGAAACGGAAATAGTACAACAAATAATGAGGTGGGATATGGCAGTTTTACAACAATCTCCTTGGTATCAACAAATCTTACAACGTGGAATTGAAATTGGTCAACAACAAGGTGAACAAATAGGAATTGAAATTGGGGAACAACGTGGAATTGAAATTGGTCAACAACAAGGTGAACAACGTGGAATACTTTCGGGAATAGAAATCGGATTAGAATTGAAATTTGGCGAGTCAGGAAAAGAGATATTTTCAGAGATTAATACTATTGAAAATATTCAGGTTTTAGAAACAATTCTGGCTTCTTTAAAGACTGTGAAAAATATCGAGCAATTCCGCCAAATTTATCAGCCATATTATTAAATAATATCTTCTGAATAAAAGTGCTGATTTTGTTGATTATTTGTCAATTAAACCCGCACTATTCCAAATTTTATCCAAACTAAAATATGAATTATCTTGCACAAATTGCCAATAATTCCTGGATGGGAATATATCTAAAAATTCTTGCTTTTGTCTTTACCTACAGTGGATTAATTCATGTTGCCAATATAGTAGGTTTCGGCGAACAACCCTGGTTAGAAACTCCTCGAACTTGGCAAATAGGAGATATAATTTATGGAATACTTGATATTGCTGCTGCTATCGGTTTATGGCAAGGAAAAGCTTGGGGAATTATTTGCTTTTTAGTGGGAATTTTTTCTCAATTTGTGATTTATACAGTTTTTCTCGATTATTTTGCTTTTACCCAACAACAGCGAGAAACTATTTACGGTTTATTAGGAACAGAAGTAATTTTACTGTCAGTATTTATAGTTTTATTATTGTGGAGAAAATAGTCATACCGTTTCACGGAAGTTAAAAGTCAAAATTCAAAATTCATGCATTAAGATTTTGTATGCCAAAAACTTTAATTAGTGTTTGCTGAATAACTATTTTTGTGGAGGGTAGGAGTCAGGAGTCAGGAGTCAGGAGTCAGGATAAACCGATAATTTAGAGGAGGTAGTTGGAAAAATAGTCCCTTGATTTTTCTTTCATAGTGAGCCTTTAATCCTAAGTTTTTGGTAGCTTCAGCTAGAAAAGTTTCACTTTTTTTTCGACCTAAAAAGGCTGAAGCTTTAGAATGTTAATGCTTTTAGATTTAATCAGCAAACCCTAATTATAGAGTAATTCCAGGAAATTATTTGTGACATCTTTAAAGTGAATTGGTATCACACAGCATTTTTATTAGAAATTAATATCTTGATAAATTTTATCTATCTTCTGGTAATATATAAAATTGTGATTTAAAGTTTACTGTGCAAATAACACAGAAAAGAATCAGGAAAAAATAGGGTCTCAAGTCTCTCCTGTTAAGGAAAAAAAAGTAAGCTTCAGTATTTCAAGCTTCCCTATTGCATGAGATACTGATAAATGATAACTGATAACTGATAACTGAAATGACTGAATCTCAAACCGGACGAATGTTACTTTCTCACAATTTTGAACTTTCAGAAAATACACTTCCTGAATTAAACCGAGCTGAATTTGCTCAAGTATTTATCGATGGTTTAAGCAAATATCCAGAGTTTAAATGTCGGGAATTAAATCATCCCCATTGGATGGTAGAAATTTTATTTGAAACTCAGGTTTTTGCTCCGCATCAAGTTGGTGAAAAATGCGCTGAAGCATTAATAGAAAAACGGATAACTCAAAAAAATGGCAAAGATTTAATTGTTGATATATTGATTTTAGGAGGTTTGAAAAAAACTCCTCCATTAAGTGATTCTCCTGATACTCTCCAATCGGGAGAATGGGGTGTTGATGTTGTGGAAACTCATGCAGCAGAAACTTTTCTCAATAGTCTTCAGTGGGATGAAAAAACAGCCGGGAAAACAATAGAAAATATTTTCAAAGTAGAAATGAAAAATATTCTTGTTTAAGTCATTTATATCATCTCCGGTTAATTAATTATGATTGTAAGCATTCAGCAATCAGCTATTAGCTATCAGCCATGAAATTATTCTTTTAGAAGGAAGAATCAGAGTTAAAAGATTCAGCAAAAATTCAAAGTTACTCTAAAAGTATTCCTTGCTAATTTTTCTTATTAATTAGTTGGTTGGTGCAAAATTATTACGAAGGGAAAGCTAATACCTGAATGCTTACTTAAGCTATCCCCAATTTCTCTTTCTACTTGAGTAATACAACTTTCACCAAGTATTGCTAAATTAAATTGTTTTAGGGATAAAAAAAATAAAAAATTGTCCTGTTAACCAATCCTATCTGTTTTGAAAATGAGGTAATTATTAAACTATTCCTATTATCAATAGCTGATGGAATGATATTATTATGAAACTTATTTTAGTAGCTCCCAACCAACTTTTGTCTAACGCTTTTGCAGAAAATTTCCATTATTTACCCAATGTAGAAATCATCAATAACTATTTTGAAGTAGTGCCAGAATATGACTGTTTAGTAAGTCCAGCTAACTCTTTCGGACTTATGGATGGTGGCATAGATGCGGCAATTATTAAATACTTTGGTGATTCTCTAATGACTTTAGTTCAGCAAAAAATTTTAGATGAATATCTGGGAGAACAACCTGTCGGTACATCCATGATAGTTGAAACAGGTCATCCTCAACATCCTTTTCTTGCTCATACACCCACAATGCGCGTACCTATGTCCATTGCTGGCACTGATATTCCTTACGTCGCTATGTGGGCAATGTTACTTGCAATACGACGCCATAACCGTCAGCAAGAACAACAAATTAGAACAGTTGTCTGTCCAGGGTTGGGTACAGGAATAGGTAAAGTTTCCTATCAGGAGGCAGCTAGACAAATGGCTCTTGCTTATGACCATTTTGTTTATCCACCTAAATCAATTAACAATTTTATTGCTGCTGAAAGACAACTCCAAATTTGGGAAGAAGGAGATTTGAAAAAGGAGGAATAGGTAGTGCTTCAAGGAAGTTTGGGGAGGGTGGGGAGTGTGGGAAGTGTGGGAAGTGTGGGGAGACCTCCCTTCCATTTGGAGGAATAATTGTACCTGTAAGATAACAATGGCAAAAAACCTTCTACATATAAGAATAACTAAAATATTTGTAGGGGTTTGGTCTCCAAACCCATTCAACCGGACATAATATTACTTATCCCACACTTTACGCTCTGCACAACCGAGGAATAAAAACTATTTTTGGCTATATTTTAAAATGTTAAACTTAATCTCTAATTAATAATACTTTATCTAATCAAAATAAAAAATATGACTAAAAAATTTAATCGACGTTCATTTATTGGGTATATTTCTGCTACTTTAGCAACTAGCTTATTATTAAAAGCTTGTGCTGATAAACCATCATATTCTCCTTCTCCTTCCACAATGATTCTTACAGAAAATCCAGCTAATGATTCTACAGATGCTGGAAATAGTTCTGAAACTTTTAAAATAGCTATTGCTTTACCTGGAGTTATTACCGATGGAGGTTGGAATCAATCTGGTTATGAAGGAGTAAAAAAAGCAGCCGAAAAACTCAATGGAGAAATGATTTATGTAGAGAATGTTGCTCAACCTGACCAAACAGAAACTCTCTCAGATTTTGCTAGGAAAGGTTATGATTTAGTGGTTGGTCATGGCGGACAATTTGATGCTGCTATTCAACAAGTAGCTAGTCAATTTCCAGATACATTTTTTTTGGGAGTTAATGGTAATATTGCCGGGGAAAATTATGCTTCAGTAACAACAAATTATTTCCAAGTTGGTTATCTTGCTGGTGTGGTTGCTGGTTTAATGACAAAAACTAATAAAGTTGCTTATATTACGGGTTTATCTTTTAAGGGAACTAACTTACAAGGTAAGGCATTTGAGTTAGGAGCTAAGTCGGTAAATACCAGTGTTGAAGTTGTGATTAGTTACACTGGAGATTTTAATGATATTGCTAAAGGAAAAGAAGCAGCTTTAGCTTTAATTTCTACAGGAGTTGATGTTATTTATCACTTATTAGATAATGCTGCTCCGGCAGTTTTACAAACGGCACAAGAAAAAGGAATTTATGCAGTGGGTAATACAACAGATCAGTTAGATGTTGCGCCAAAAGCAGTATTGACAAGTGCAGTTCAGGATGTGGGAGGAGCGATCGCCTATGTTGCTAATTTAGTTAAAAATAATCAAGTTAAAGGAGAAAAATATATATTAGGAATTGAAAATCCAGAAATTACTAAATTGGGTCGTTTGAATGATGTTTTGCCAGAAGAAGTTAAGCAAAAAATAGAAGAAACTCAGCAGGAAATGTTGGCTGGAAAATTGCAATTTAAAGATTGTTCAGAAGGTAGTCAAGAGAAAGTTTGTATTAAGTAAAGGGAGAAGGAAGTAGGGTGCATTAATGGAATGTAACGCACCGTCTTTTTAATAATGTTCGGTGCGTTACGCTTTCCTGCGGAATGCTGCGCAAAGGCTTTTCATGTCGCGCAGCGAAACACAGCCTACTACTACTTATTTCTGTCATTACGAGCGACAGCGAAGTAATCTCAAATCCTATTTTTTTCCTAGCTCATGGGTAAGTCCTGATAATTAAAGCGATCGCCTTTGAGAGATTGCTTCGGGGGGTATTAACTGTTATGACAACAGAGTTAATATAAACTATTCCCCCCCTCGCAATGACAACTTTACCCTTAATTTGACATATTTTAATCCTTCTGGTGAGCAAGATGCTCGCACTTCTGAAAACTCAAAGCTGATAACTGATAACTGATAACTGAACTCACCCTTCTCCCTGACAAACAAAACCCGCCCAATAATAAGGATGATTAAACGGTTTTTCGCCTCCTATCAATTCTTCAGCTTTTTCTACTAAATCAAAAACTTTCTGACAGTTATCTGCTATTTTCTCCTTTTCCTCATATTCTCCGCTCCCCTCTGCAAACTCTTCTAATACCGCTTCCGCATTATCCAAACTATCCTCCGCTTTTGCCAAAGTTAATTCTTTCAATTCCATCTGTGCTTGCCATAACGCATCTGCACTCGTAATACCTTCGGCGCGGTTGCGGTGGTAAAAATATGATAAAATTGTCGTTGCTAAATCATTCACTGCCCACAAACTACTAATAACATTCGACGCTCCTGCTGATAAAAAGGCGGCGCTGAGGGTAAAAATATCATCTGTTAATTCTGAGTTGCCTAATGCTGTTTCACAACAGGAGAGAAATAAGTCTCCTAACTGCGGAAAACGGATGCTCGCATTCAGCAACTCCCCTAATGTTAAGTCCGTGTCTCCTAGCAATAACTTCGACTCCAAAGGTTCGGTTAAATTAGATTTGGCGTGGTGACTGGAGAGTAAACCTAATACTTTTTCTCTCGTCAACAACTGTTTATACTTAGCTTTGGTTGCCTGTTTGCTGCCTTTGAGATGGTGTTCGGGGGCGACTCCATAAATTTGTGATACTAATTTGCATTCTGTGGGGGTGTATTTTAAATCATCTCTGGTATTTTCGACGATACCGTAACGTGGTAGGTTTTTCTCTGAATATGGCGCTTGTTGCCGACAAAATGTTAATACCTGGGTGCTGGGTGCTATTCTCACCCGGAATTTATCGCCTAAATATTCGCCGTTGTCTAGGGGTAATGCTGGTAAGGGAATTTGATGCAGATACATAAACGGCACCAGAATAATTTCTTTGATGTCGGTGAGTTTTTCTATGAGTTGGTTTATTTGCAGTCTGTCTGCTATTTCTTTTAACATTCCCTCCATTTTGTCTTGCCATTGTTTGTATAAGTCGTGTTTCTGTTGTTTGCGGGATGCCTTAAAGTCGGAAAGACTAATTTCTGTTGTGGTGCCATCGGTGAGTTTAACTACGACATTCGATGGTTTGGGGTTAATTGACTCAATGGCATCAACATCACATTTGGCTAAATTTGCCGCTGCTTGACGTTCTGCTAAATTATCTATTTCGGAGTAAGGTGTTAACCAATTATCCCGTAACCACAATTGGAATCTTTCGTAACTTTGCTTTTGACAACGGTGCAATTTTACCCCTGCTTGAGTGAGGATAAAAATATAAGTGTCATTTATGGTAGTGTAGAAACTCAGCAAAGCAACATCGTTTTTTTCCATCTCCCCCCTTTCTAAGGGGGGTTGGGGGGGATCATTCCTAAATTCCAACAACTCCTTCATCCCCTCCACACTAACTCCCGGTGCTTGTTGACCTTCAGCTAAAACCGGGTCTAGTTGACGCATCTGTTGCCAAATTTCCCGTTTTTCAGCTATTAACTTTCCGATATCCTCCGTAATATCATCCCACTCGTCGCGGGTAAGGTTACGACTAGCACCTACTAATTGCTTTTCTTCTGAGGTTTCTAACTGCCGACGTAAACTGTCAATTTCCCACTGTTTTGCTTCCATTTGTTTTTCCAAGTCGCGGATCGCTTCTGGTACCTCGGCATTTTTGTATAAATCTTTCGTGAGAATTAAGTCAAGCAAGCGACGACACCGGAATCTTTCTAGTGTTTCCAAGGCTTTGTCATATTGTTGAAGGTTAACGCAAGCTTGAATCATCAATTCATAGACATATCTATTGTCACGCAAGATTTTTTGCCTGGCAATTTCGTCGGGTATCCAATCTCGACTTTGCTCGATGGCGGCAATAGCTATTTCATAGTTATCGATGGCGAGTTGCCAGTTTTTTTGTTTTGAGGCCAAGGTAGTTAGGTTTAAGGCGGGTTTGAAACATTCGGCTGGTAGGGTTTCTGGTTTATTAACTCTCAAAGCATCTTGGTAGCAGGCAATGGCAGATTCTATGTTCTCAATACTGTTACCTTTGATTCTTGTACTGTAGGCATTACCAAGGTTGTTTTGAGTCAAGGCCCAATTTTGGGGATAGGCAGATTCTGTTCTCACTCTCAAAGCAGCTTGGAAGTAGGCAATAGCAGATTCTATGTTGTCGGCTTTGTTACCTTTGATTCTCAGATAGTAGGCAGTGCCGAGATTATTTTGAGTCATTGCCCAATCTAGGGGATAGACAGATTCGGTGAATACTCTCAAAGCAGCTTCACAGCAGGCAATGGCCGATTCTATGTTGTCGGCTTTGTTACCTTTGATTCTCAGATAGTAGGACGATCCTAAGTTGTTTTGAGTCTGAGCCCAATTTTGGGGATAGGCAGATTCTGTTCTGATCCTCAAAGCAGCTTGGAAACAGGCAATGGCAGATTCAATATTGTCCGCTGTGTTACCTTCGATTCTGTTAGAGTAGGCAATAGCTAAGTTGTGCTGAGTCTTTGCCCAATCTAGGGGATAGGCAGATTCGGTGAATATTCTCAAAGCAGCTTGGCAGCAGACAATAGCCGATTCTATGTTTTCGGTAGTGTTGCCTTTGATTCTCTGACGGTAGGCATTAGCAAGGTTGTATTGAGTCTTTGCCCAATCTAGGGGGTAGTCAGATTCGGTGAATACTCTCAAAGCAGCTTGGTAGCAGGTAATGACAGATTCTATATTATCAGCAATGTTGCCCTTGATTCTGTTAGAGTAGGCTGCTCCTAGGTTGTTTTGAGTCTGGGCCCAATCTAGGGGATAGGCAGAGAGGGTATATACTCTCAAAGCAGCTTGGTAGTAGGCAATAGCAGATTCTATATTATCAGCAATGTTGCCCTTGATTCTGTTATAGTAGGCTAATCCTAGGTTGTATTGAGTCTGGGCAAAATCTAGGGGATAGGCAGAGAGAGTATATACTTTCAATGCAGCTTGAAAGCAGGCAATGACAGATTCTATGTTGTCAGCAATGTTGCCCTTGATTCTGTTATAGTAGGCAGTGCCGAGATTATTTTGAGTCATTGCCCAATCTAGGGGATAGGCAGATTCAATTCTCACTCTCAAAGCAACTTGGAAGCAGGCAATGGCAGATTCTATGTTGTCGGCTTTTTTTCCTTTGATTCCGTTATAGTAGGCTAATCCTAGGTTGTTTTGAGTCTGAGCAAAATTTTGGGGATAGGCAGATTCGGTGAATACTCTCAAAGCAGCTTGGTAGCAGGTAATGGCAGATTCTATATTGTCGGCAGTGTCACCTTTGATTCTGTTATAGTAGGCTAATCCTAGGTTGTATTGAGTCATTGCCCAATCTAGGGGATAGGCAGATTCAGTTCTCACTCTCAAAGCAGCTTGGAAGCAGGCAATGGCCGATTCTATGTTATCAGCAATGTTGCCCTTGATTCTTGTACTGTAGGCATTAGCAAGGTTGTTTTGAGTTGCTGCCCAATCTCGGGGATAGTCAGATTCAGTTCTCACTCTCAAAGCAGCTTGGTAGCAGGCAATAGCAGATTCTATGTTGTCGGCTTTTTTTCCTTTGATTCTTGTACTGTAGGCATTAGCAAGGTTGTTTTGAGTTGCTGCCCAATCTCGGGGATAGTCAGATTCAGTTCTCACTCTCAAAGCAGCTTGGTAGCAGGCAATAGCAGATTCTATGTTGTCGGCTTTTTTTCCTTTGATTCTTGTACTGTAGGCATTAGCAAGGTTGTTTTGAGTCACTGCCCAATCTAGGGGATAGGCAGATTCGGTGAATACTCTCAAAGCAGCTTCGCAGCAGGCAATGGCAGATTCTATGTTATCAGCAATGTTGCCCTTGATTCTGTTATAGTAGGCTAATCCTAGGTTGTATTGAGTCATTGCCCAATCTAGGGGATAGGCAGATTCAGTTCTCACTCTCAAAGCAGCTTGGTAGCAGGCAATAGCAGGTTCTATGTTATCGGCTGTGTTACCTTTGATTCTGTTTTTGTAGGCAGTACCAAGATTATTTTGAATCCTTGCCCAATTTTTGGTGTTTTCCTGAAGGTGGCTGAGGGTGAATAGATATCCGGCGATCGCTATTTCTATTTGTGCTTTTCTGTCTCCCCTTGGAAAATCCAAAATATGAAAACTCAGGTTTACGATTAATGCAACAGTAGTATCGGTAGTTTCGGGAGGGTTGTTAGTGATGAGGTCGGATGCGTATTTTGGCAGGATGTGGGCGAGGTTTTCATCAAGGAGGTGTCGGTTATTGTTTAGGATGTGGTAGACGATGCTTTTGTTTGCTTTACCGTTGTAAATTTCTAATTCTGCTTGTAGTAGTTGTTGCAGTAGAGTGATGTAAGATTCTACGGAGACAGATTTTGGCGATTGATTTAACCATTGTGCTAGTTGTTGAGCCATATTCATTAGCTGTCGGGCGTTATTTTCGTTGCCTGCTTCTGCCAGGTGTTGAGCATATTGCTGCATTACAGCGATTAATCCTTCATCTATGAGGTGTTCATGATTTTGGAGAATATTTGGCACTTCGCCTTGGTGACATTCTAGGAGTTCGTGAATTAGTTCTGTGTATGCTGTTAGGCGTTGTTCGTTCATGTTATTTTTGTTTGATCTGAATAATTTGATTCTCTCTTGCTGCAATTAAAATCTCTATATAGAGGCGATCGCTTACTGGAAAATTTGCTTGCTGGATTAGACGATCAATTATGAGCAGTGGGAGCATCTTGCTCCCGTCCATAATTCTTCCCTTGCTCACGTTAATTCTCCCATGGGCATTCCTCCGGTGTGTAAGTGAGACGCTCAAAGTATCAACACCCTGGTAGGGGCGAATGGCCATTCGCCCCTACAACATCTAAAATTACTCCCAAATCTCTTTCAGTTTACCCAAAAGTTGTTTAGCCAACTTTTGAGTAGTGCGTGACACCGACTTAACTTCTGCCACAGGTTCCCCTACCTCATCTCTGGTAGAAATAGCCATTCTTTCTTCCATAACTTTACCGACGGCGGGCAAGTCACCCGCCAATACCTTTCCCCCTTTTCCACGCCAGTTTCCCCCATCATCAGGAGATTGACGATAAATAGCCTCCAAAGCTGCTGCCATCAAACCCAAAGATTTTTCCTGGGTTTCGACCTCCACAACATTACGAAATTCCACAGCTAAGGGGTCATCACTAAGCAAAAAATCCCTACCCGCTTCTAACTGCATTAAATAATCCAATAAATTTTCAGCAGGTTGTAACATTTCCAGAGAAACATAACCATCAGATTCTGTTAAATCGCTCAAACAAATAAATCCTAAAATATCCCCAAAATCCAAAGATTCATCAAAACCAACTGCCACATAAACCAGTCGATTTTCTCTGACAAATTCAGGAATTAAAAAACTTATTTCTCCTGGTAAAACCCGACGAAATTCTATTACTCCCAAATCTGGAATAATTACATCTGCCACATCCTCAGCCATCCGCCAAATAGGATTAAAACAGTCAGCATTTTCTAAGTTTGTCTCAAAATCTAAGCCATCGAGAAAATCTCGCCCGATATATACTGCCAGAGTATTTAGATAAACTTCTTTTGCCCGTTGTTGAGAAAGTTGTTGTTTTGCAAATTGTTCAGCTATAGCATAACTTTCTGGAGATAACGGAACTCTAAAAATCAATGATTCGGTGATGTTATTCATAGTTAAAGTTAGTAATTATAGATTGACAATTCATTCAAAAAAGGTATAGATATGGACGTTTCATGGAACTACATACTGGAATATTAACCAGGATTTATGACTCACTTATTCAATATTATTTTCTGGAATAAATTGAATTATTTTATGCAATAATTTGCTCTATACATTTGAGGCATTTATTCTTCCAATTTCGATTAACAGTAGATTGATTAACACCTATTTTATTAGCAATTTCTGTTTCTGTATAACCTCGACATTTCAGCAGTAAAAATTCCCAGCAGTCAACTTTTTTAGTACAGTTGCGCAACTTATCTATAGAACCACCAAAAATAGGTAAATTATCTATAGTTTCCTGAGAAAGATCCCCTAGGTCAAAATTATCTAAATCGTTTAAGTTTTTATGGTCTTTTATCTTCTCACCCACCGTTGAATATTCTTGACCATCAACATCATTTCTAGGTTGGTCTAAACTGACAACAATCTGCCCATCAACTTGACTTTTGCTTTGCCATTGACGATATAAATTACAAGCTGTATTGTAGTGGGCACGATTAAAGTAACAAATGAAAAGATTATCAAGCTTATCATCAGAAATATTATCTAGTTGATCGAGAGTAATTTGATTTCTCCTACAAAAATTTGTAAGAATTTTGTCAAACTTTAAGAATGTTTCCTGTAGGGAATTATCATAAAATTCATTTGAGTCATCAAAATTAGTCTGAGAAAAACTCTTCTTAACTATTAGACCAATTTTCGGATGTTGCAAAAGCCATGTTGACAACTTATTTCTGGCTCTATTACGAATATCAGCTTCATCCTTAAGGATGTCCTTGAATAACTGGCTCAAGTCTTCCGGTTTTAGATTCATTGCCTGTTGCTGTTGACTTTTTAATGGTGCTTTTATCATATCATTACTAAAATTTTAGGACAAAAAAGCAAAAATTAGGCCACATAAATTCTCTTGTGTGCCTTTAGTAATTACTTCTGGGATTCGATGCAAAAAAATGCTGGAAAAATCTATAATTTCGTAGCTCATATTGTAGGGATTTTCCATACAATGTCCCTACGAGTTTATTGATTGGTCAAACTAAGAGTTAGTAGTAGCGCGTCTAGGCTAAAATTGTGGGTAAAAAAACCTAACCTCCTAACCTCCTTCCCTGCAAGGGAAGGGGGAATATATATCTCTCTTCTCGGAGTAGGAGAGGGGTCGGGGGAGAGGTCTTCCGGGTTGCTCAAACTTACCCACAGTTTTAGTCTAGATGTTCTATTAGAATGGGCAAATACTAATTGTTTTATTCACAGTTAACCAGTTAATCTATTTAGATTTGTACACCCTACTTCTGCCTCTACTAAAAAACCATCAAATTTATCACATTCTGAAACTAGACAACTGACTAAATTCACAAAATAACCTGAATCAACAAAGTTCATATCTACATTGTGCATGATAGAATAAACCATCTTACCCTGAATTTTTTCCACACACCATTCCCCCAGTTTGTATTCAGCATTTTTTGTTAATAAAACACTAGAAATAATATGTGGAATCTCCTCTAAAGAATCAAATACAGCAGCACTAGGAACAGAAAATTTCAGAATAGAATCATATTTAGTGATATAAAGTATTTGCTCTATTCCAGAATCCATACTAAACTTAAGCATTGCCTCTCTATCATTTAATTTAGCAATGTTCCCGCCAGTTTTCGCACTATTATTTATAACCAAGTCTTCAAAAGATTGTATGGCCATTTTTACTTCACTCCTAATTTATTTGTTCTAGTTACTTAACGTTTGGAGTGAAGGAAATTATGCTTTATCAATAATTTATTTTATTGATAAACCAAAACTTGCAATAGACTGACACATCTTAAATAGTGCAAATTTGTAGAGGCGGGTTCCACATTAAATTAATAAGTTTAACCATTAGATAAAATCAACCCGCCCCAAAATAAATAGGCAGTAAAATGTGGCAGTAGTAGGGGCGGGTTCCACATTAAATTAATGAGTTTAACCATTAGATAAAATCAACCCGCCCCTACAAATTCAATTATTGGTCAAACATATAGGTTTGGGTTGGGAGACCAAACCCCTACAGTTTTGTTTCACGAACTATTTCTTATTGTTATATGGAATATCCCTACAAATTCAATTATTGGTCAAACATATAGGTTTGGGTTGGGAGACCAAACCCCTACAGTTTTGTTTCACGAACTATTTCTTATTGTTATATGGAATATCCCTACAAATTCAATTATTGGTCAAACATATAGGTTTGGGTTTGGAGACCAAACCCCGACAGTTTTTTTTCACGAACTATTTCTTATTGTTATATTTATATGGAATATCCCTACAAATTCAATTATTGGTCGAACATATAGGTTTGGGTTTGGAGACCAAACCCCGACAGTTTTTTTTCACGAACTA
>NZ_JBNHEQ010000214.1:0-13472 GCF_050016015.1 Dapis hubbardiae BLCC-M172 | reverse complement strand
GCGGGTTCCGGGTTAAATTAATGGTGTTAGCAATTATTCAGATCAACCCGCCCCCGCCCCTATAGAACCCCTGAAGGGGTCTATTTAAAATTAGAGATTGAGAGTAGGGGAGTGGGGGAGTGGGGGAGATGATGAAGTAAGTCAAAAAAATTCTACCTTTTTCCTCTATTTCTTTATTCTCCATCTCCTGACTACTGAGGACTGAGGACTGACTCAAGAGCCAAAAACCCTTACCTTTGCGGAGATACGCTTAGGGGTTCTATACAAACTTAGAAGTCAGAAAAGGGGAAGTTATTTATGATTAAAATATGTGGGAATAGTAAGGGCGGGTTCCGGGTTAAATTAATGGTGTTAGCAATTATTCAGATCAACCCGCCCCCACATATATCATGCACCACCGGACACGGGGCGGGTTTATTTAACTAACGGCGAATATCAATGCTTTCGCTAAACCCGCCCCTACCAACTTTGATTCTGACTCCTGACTCCTGACTCCTGACTCCTTCTTCCCCTACTTTTTATGTAATTGCTTCAGAGAAAGTTCCATATTCCCAGTAAGTTCTTGAGCCGCTTGCTTTGTAGAATTACCAAGATAATCTTTAACTTTTAAAGGATCGCCAATATTAACCTGTACACCACAGCGCCAGGGTGGAGGTGCAGGATGATCGTATAAAATACTAATAGGAATAATTTTAAGATTCGGTTCAGCACCACTAGATATTACCTGTAGTGCGATACGAGAAACTCCTGGTTGAATAAAATGAATTTCATTATCTTCAGGATATATTTTTCCTTCGGGAAATAGTACCAATATTTCCCCCTCTTTCAGAAGTTTAACACTATGACGAATACTAGATATTCCTGGATTATCGCGATCGACGGGAAACCCACCTAAGCGACGAATAAACCAACCTTGAAAACCCTCTGTTTGTTCTTGGGAAACCATATATCGCAAGTAACGGTTACTAACCAAACCTACCATATAAGCCATAATTAGAGGGTCCCACCGAGAACGATGAGTCGGCGCGAGGATAATTGCTTCTTGATTAGTAGGAAGTTTTTCTTTACCCCTGACTTTTATGTTGAAATAAAAAGGTAACAGAACCTTACATACAAGAAAATAAGTCAAGGGAGTTAGCCAAGGTGAAAACCCAGGAATAATTTCTGGAGATGCTGGATAATTTTCAGGTTTATTATTTTCCATAGCAGGGAATAGGGAATAGGGAATAGGGAATAGGAAATAGGAAATAGGAAATAGGAAATAGGAAATAGGGAATAGGAGATAAAAACTGAGTATTAGACTTTACCGAAAAATCAAGGTTTAAAGCCTCTCACTCGCCGTGGAGGAACAAGAAAAAATTTTCCTTTTATTCAATCCTCTTCCTTTTAGGGGGAGGTAATTATCAATTATCCATTATTGAACTCACTATCCATCTTCAAATAGATCCATAACGTTCTTCTGCCCAAGGTTCACCACGTTTGTGATAACCATTACGTTCCCAGAAACCTAATTCTTCATTGTCTAGAAATTCTAGCCCATTAATCCATTTTGCACTTTTCCAAGCATAGAGATGAGGAACTACTAACCTCATCGGACCACCATGATCGGCAGATAATGGTTCACCAAATAGAGTGTGAGCAAAGAAATTTTCTTCTCTCAGGAAGTTAGCTACAGAAATATTAGTAGTGTAACCTCCATAGCAATGTTCCATAATATGGACAGCTTTCGGATCTATTTCTAGGTGACTCATAAAATCTGTAACTTTTACCCCTGTCCACTGAACATCAAGTTTTGACCAACGAGTAACACAATGAAAATCTGCTGTGAAGTGATTTTGTGGCATGGCCATTAAGTCTGACCAATTAAAGGTAATTGGTTTAACTAAACCCCATACTTTTAATTCCCATTTGTCGGTACTAATATTAGGAGTCTCACCATAAGTTAATACAGGGAAACCTTTAGCCAAGTGTTGACCAGGTGGCACGCGATCGCTTTGTTCTGGTTCTGGTTTGCGGAAAAATTTACCTAACATAATTAACAGCTTTGAGTAATTTAGTTTGAATAACTTGGATTAACTATTTCGATTTCTTTAAATACTTAAGATACCAGAATTATTTCTGGAATTATTAGTTTACTGATGAATAGATCTGATATAGAAATTTTTAGTTCTGAGTTAGGTAAAAACTGCTAGGTTTTAGGGGACAGCTAATACTAGGCGTGTTAACGAAGTTAAAAGTCAGAAGTTGTTTTTGTCACGGGGGTGCGTGAGCAGCTCTCTAAAAATATGTTGCTAATCAAGGCGGGGTTAGTGACAAGTTATTTTGATAAATTTTAGGTGGTATGTAGTAAGTAAATCTTCATGTTGCCTGCATCAGAAATTAAGTTTCCAACCATCCGAACGGGTTATTTTTTAACAATTAATAATTTCCCTCGCCAGAGCATTAATAATTTATAACAGACTATCTCACTATAGCAGGAAAAACTTAACTGGTAACAGGCAACAGTTGGAAAAACATTTCCGCTGTCTAAGATTCATCATCAGTCTATTTCCTAACTAATTTTTTCTTAGTTATAGCTATAGGTTATTCAATTGTTAATTATTAATTATTAATTATTAGCTATATATTCGGTCAAATGGGAAATTATTTTTTCATTAAATGTTCCCGAAAATTAAGATTAAACTTGGCAATTCCTCAGCTAAAACTCAGTTTTCTCATTTGTCTATTAGTTATACTATTAATCAATAGTAACTAAATCATAAATACTATAAATAAAATGAATATCAGCTATATAATTCCCTTAATCCTTTTTTTTCTAGCTGTCTTTGTCAGTTTGAATACTGATGTCAAAACGTTAGATGGCATTCCTAGAATAGTGGCTCCTTGTATAGGAGTCATTGGATTAGTGTGGTTTTTTAATGAGATTCCTTGGTTATTTCAGCTTGGGTGTATATTAATTTTACTTTCTCTCAATAGAACTTACTTACCAAATAACTTAGAGTCTTGAGAAGTAAGCATTTCCTGCGGAATGCTGCGCAAACAGCTATTAGCGGTCAGCTCTTCCTTTTGAATTAATGATGTAGCTTGATAGACTTATTAAGGTTAACTAATTGACTTTTACCCATACTTTTAATTCTTTGAAACCTCTTAACTGCTTTTTCTTCTTTTAAAGGTAATGAAGTTAATAGCTGACTGCTGAATGCTTACCTTGAGAAATCAAAAATTTTAATTGTCTGGTAAGATTAAAAATATTTTGATAAAGCTTTGTTAGGGTAGAGACATTCCAGTGGAATGTCCTCATAAATTTGAGTATCTTCAAACTTTAATGCCCTAACTGCAAAATTTGCAACAGTCAAATAACAATAATAGTTTTTACCAATTTTGATTTTGTGAATCTCTAGATTCATCTTTAATTGGCAACCAATCTTGTCCTAACTGAATAGTAACATCTGACCTTAAATATCCCGTACTTTCCACAAAAATTTCTCCAAAACCAAGAGATTTTTGAACTGCTTCTGCTGCTTCAATATCTCCTTTCTGAGCAATAATTCGAGTTACCTCTAAAGGTTTACTCCAGGGTTTAGCAACTTTAATATTCCAATAACCAGAATCATTGAGAGACCTAACTAATTCATCAACAGTTTCCCAATTATCAGTGCTGTCTTGAATTGCTACTCTAATATAGTTCGAGTTTACATCTTCTACTTCCCAGCGATCATAACCAAAGTCAAAGTGTTTAGCAATCATATTATCTAGAGTTGTCAGATCGGGCAACCAGTAACTAGCCTTATATTTTTCAGGGTCGCTAAACTCACCAGGCACCATCAACATCTGTACATCAGGTCGGTTAATCTTAGCAGCAAAATTCATCAAGGCCACTAATTCCTCTACACTCAAATTTGTATCAATATGAGACTGAATTACTGAAAGAATTTTTGGCAGTCGGGATAGAGTTTTGACATTAACCGACTGTTCCATAAAAGCTCGCATTAGAAGTTGCTGCCGTTGGACTCGCCCAATGTCCCCTAAATTATCATAGCGAAATCTCATAAATTGTAGAGCCTGGTCCCCATTGAGATGTTGTTCGCCCGCTTTAAGATTAATATACAGGTGTTGACTATCATCCTGATATTTCATGTCTTTCGGTACATGAACTTTAACACCACCCAGAGCATCTATCAATTTTTCTACACCTTGTACATTAACCCGAATATAACGGTCTATTCCTACTCCACCCAAAAGTTCACTAACAGCTTTTGCACTTTTGGCTGGTCCACCATAATAGTTAGCAGCATTAATCTTGGTTAACCCTCGCTCCTCTACATAAGTTCGAGTATCCCTGGGAATAGAAAGTAAAGTTAACTTCTGATTTTTAGGGTCAAACCTAACCAGGAGCATTGTATCAGATAATCCTTTAAAAGAATTAACCAAAGCATGATACCCTAAGTCTTCATCCTGGGGATATTCTTCTAAATCTGATGTTAATACCTTAATTCCTAGTAACAATATATTGACAGGCCGAGTTAACTCTGGCAATCTCATACTGCTTTTGGCCAAATCTTGTTGAGAAAATACTGCTGCTTCTTCTGGAGATAGCCTTTGTTGCATTAGTGGAGTGCTAGAAAGAGATACTGCTAAAAGAGCGCCTGCCGTAGCAGATATCATTGCCACTCCAGCTAAACCTAAACCTAAACCAAACCAACGTCTGGGAGTAAATTGGGAAGGTTGTTTTTGGTTATTTTCTATTTTTGAATCTTTACTAGCGGTTGAATTTAAAAATTTATTAGCGGGCACTGGTTTCCTCACACACTAAATATTAAAATAAAGTTTTTTGTCAGAGAAATTTTGCTGAAAATTTCAGTTTTGAACAGTTTAATATAATCTTTAACAATCATAAATGTTTACCTACCACTTTTTCTGCTATCTGGCTAATTCCTGGTAGCCATAAGGGTTGTCTTTTCCATATCCGAACCATTAGTCCGAAACTAATTATGAAGTAGCTAGTAGTTAGTAGGCTATTTATTAATAACAAGGTAATAGTACCAGATTCCCCTATTTCGGTTCCTAATTGCAAGAAAATATTTCCTAATAACCAAATCAAGGTTAAGGTAACAATTAATCGGCTTACTGCTCTATGTTGTAGACTACCTTTTTGACGAAACAAAATCCACATTGCGGGAAAGAAACCTAATATTGGAGTTACTAACAGAAATAGTTCTTGACGGTTGATTTGAGTATTTTCTAGTTGCTCGTTATTTTTCATCTTTAGTTATTTTAGAGTAGGCATTCAGCTTTCAGCTTTTGAGATACATCTATAATTTACTGCCACAAATTATATGAGTTAATAACTCAGATGTGTGGTTAAAAATTTAGTAGAATAAAAAAAATGCTGTCTTCATTCATTAAAAAGCTAGGAGCTGACTGCTGACTGCTAATAGATAAATGCTTACATTTTATATTATCGCCAAAAGTAAATTTTTTGCCAGTATTTACATAATTAAAATTTGTGAGCTTCGGGTTAAGCTAATATACATTTATCTTGAGAATACTAAATATAACAGGAAAAGAGAACTGGTGAAAATATTTAAGTTTTCAAGCAGATTTTTTTTATTTAGTACACCTACCTATATTCACAGTTGAAAATTGAACAGGTGATTAGCTATATCATAGTAATCAACTCAAATATTACTGCTATATTATCTATCTTTTCTATTAGTAAGAAAGTATTTTTTTTCCAACTAATGAGATTTTAATTTTTATATAGCATTTCTCAGGACTTACACAAAACATCTATAAATTGTATTTTTCGTAGGGGCAATTCATCAATTACCCCTACGGATAGCGTCTCTGCGTAAGTCCTGATTTCTCAATTTACTTAGATACAATTGTTTTTCTTCTTTTTTATTCCCACCGAACCGGAATTACTACTTTGTACTGAGGTTCCATACAACATCCCTCTGAGCTAAAATAAATGAATTTTATATTTCACTCAGAGATGGGATGCTATATATGAAATACATACATTCTAAATAGTTGTTCAGAATTTTGGTCAAACTTTAAATTACTACCACGAATGGTTGGATAAAATTCCTCCTTAATTAAACCTAAAAACTAAACTAGGATGTCTCCATCTACAGATTCTGATAATAAATAATTAAATTAGTGTTAAAATTCACAGTAACGCATAATAATAAGTAGGAGAGCGTTTACTCTAATGACCACTACCGATAATAAATCTATTGTTATTGCCCCATCTATATTATCAGCAGATTTTAGCCGTCTTGGAGATGAAGTCCGAGCAGTAGATAAAGCTGGCGCTGATTGGATTCATGTTGATGTAATGGATGGCCGTTTTGTACCTAACATTACTATTGGTCCATTAATCGTCAAAGCACTTCGTCCTGTGACTCAAAAACCTCTGGATGTCCACTTAATGATTGTGGAACCAGAAAAGTATGTTGAAGATTTTGCTAAGGCAGGTGCTGATATTATATCTGTTCATGCAGAACATAATGCTTCACCTCATTTACACCGAACTCTCGGCCAAATTAAGGAGTTGGGTAAGCAAGCGGGTGTTGTTCTTAATCCTTCTACGCCTCTAGAATTAATTGACTATGTTCTAGAGTTGTGTGACTTAGTATTGATTATGAGTGTAAACCCTGGTTTTGGAGGCCAGAGTTTTATTCCTGGCGTATTACCTAAAATTCGTCAACTCCGTCAAATGTGCGACGAGCGGGGACTCGATCCTTGGATTGAAGTTGATGGTGGCCTTAAGACTAATAATACTTGGCAGGTATTAGAAGCTGGTGCTAATGCTATTGTTGCAGGTTCTGCTGTGTTTAAAGCTGATGATTATGCAGAGGCAATTAATGGTATTCGTAATAGTAAGCGTCCTGTTCCTGAACCTCAGTTAGCTACTGTTTAATAACAACAAATACAGTTTAATAAAAAATTGTTTTAATTAAAAATGGGTTCTACAATCCATTTTTAATTTTTTTTTGGTTGAGATTGATTTGTGTTATGTCCGTTTGAATACTTACACTTTGAAGGCAGGAAGACTTTCGATAATTAATAATTAATTATTAATTATTAATTATTACCTCTTCTGTAAGAGATTGAATGTATCAGGAAATATAAAAAGGAGATAGGGAACAGGGAACACTTAACTGGGAATAGGTATGGAAGTCCGAAGAAATACAAGGGCAAATATTGTCGCTATTAAATCTAGAAATATATGTACTGAATACTTCTCTATCTACCTTCTTTCAATCCCTTGAAGCATTACCGCTTTTAGATTTTAGTCACTTCGCGTGCTCTGTTAATAATTATTTTACTCTCCAGTCTCTAATAGAAGGATTCGCTAAAAGGAATTTTTTCTTCTCTTGGTCGATTGGATATGGTTAGGGAACCCATCTATCCCATCCTAACAGAATGCTCCGAAACGACCGCTTTTTCTTCATGAATGGAGAGCTTTATATCTAATTTTCCGGTAAGTGTTTAGTCTTGCAAATCCTATTTTTGCTTAGGTTGGAAGACCAAACCCCCTATGATCAAATCAGGAATTACGCCAAGGAACTATATATAGAGTTTAAAAACTATAACGTTATAGTTTATGACGCCATATATCCTATTTTTGCTGAGGTTGGAAGATCAAACCCCTATGATCAAATCAGGAATTACGCCAAGGAACTATATATAGAGTGTAAAAACTATAACGTTATAGTTTATGACGCTATATATCCTATTTTGGCTTAGGTTGGAAGACCAAACTCCTATGATCAAATCAGGAATTACGCCGAGGAACTATATATAGAGTTTAAAAACTATAACGTTATAGTTTATGACGCTATATCTGGTCTCTACATAAGTCCTAAAAATATTATATCTTTGCTTGGGTTTGGAGACCAAACCCCTACGATAAAATATTACAACATAAGCGCGGATTGCTTATCCATGATATTGTTCCACCATTTTTTCTTCTTCCTTATTCCTTCCTACAACAATTCAATTTTAATTCTTTCTAGACTTAAATTTATTGACTAACTTTAGCTAAAGTTTCCTCCATTTGAGATAGTTTTACTGCACCAGAAAAAGTTTCTCCATTCATCACAAAAAATGGTGTACCAGAAACACCAATTTTTTGAGCTAATTTAACATCTTTTTCAATTGAAGTAGTTGCTGCTTCAGATTTACGATCGCTATTAAATTTTTCTATATCTAAACCTAAATTATTAGCAATCTCTAAATATAATTCTTCTCCTAATTTATCTTGTTGTTCAAATAAAGCATCGTGATATTCCCAAAATTTTCCTTGTTGTTGAGCTGCCCAAGATGCTTTTGCTGCTGGAATTGCTTGAGGATGAATTCTTGTTAAAGGTAAATGTTTAAATACTAAAGTTACTCTATCTTGATGCTTATCCATAAACTCTTTAAGGCTTCCCTGTGCTTTGGCACAAAAAGGGCATTGAAAATCAGAGAACTCAAATAGTACAATTTTTTGAGCAGTAGAACCAAAAGTTGGAGAGTCTCCAATTTCTTGTTGAGGATTATTTTTAAACTGTTGTAGTATTTCTTGTTGACTAGCTTGTTTTTGTTGCTGTTGTTCTTGTTGATAAGCTTGTACTGATTCAATTATTACTTCTGGATTATCACGAATAATCTGTAAAACTTGTTTTTCTAATTCTGGGTTTGTTAGATTATTTGTTAATTGAGCAGAAGAATTACAACCACTAATTGCAATAACTATACTGAATATTGCTATGAGGTAGAAAAGTTTGAAGTTATATGGATGAAATTTAGTAGAATAATTACTCATAATTCTCAATTTTATTTTTATGTCTAACAAATTACTAATATAATTATATAGCGTTTTTATTTGGGATATGGAAACCGAGTCCTATAAAAAAGGTATGGAGGGAATAGTAAAGAAGGAAAAACAGCATTAAATAGTAGTAAAATCAGGAGATAAAATACTCAAGACAGCACTTTTTTATTAGAAGAAACCTCCATCTAGATTGACATCTCATTTGAAAACACTATAGAGTGGTTTGATTTTAATCCTGTATCAAGCATCTGAATCATTTTGGAAAAAATAGATAAAGCTTTCACTTTTTTGATCTATTTCTCAATTTTTATAAATTATTTAAGACTGCTAATCTAATTCAAATAACATTACTACCTGTGAAAAATTCATCTAACATTTTTCAGGAATGAACATGGGATACTAGGAACAGTAAATAGAAAATATAGTTGTTTATTTGAGCAGTAGATATAAAAATAATTTTGTTTACCTAGTTAATCTGAATATCGAATATACAATTAATTCTCTTTGATTAATTAATATATATAGACTTTTTTGATTCGACGATTAAGTATTAAATTTAGGAGAGGAGATAAGAATAGTATCTTAACCTAACTGTAAAAAAACTATCCATAAAAAAGCAAAATAATAACAATATAATTTGGGTATTATTCAGACAAATCATTGCCAATAACTATTCTAGCCAAAGATAATTGATAGCATTTCCCATAGTCATAAAGTACACCTAATACATCTTATATTTAACTCCAGTCTCCTAAGTCCTAAAGTTAAAAAACTTTGTACCTCACGCTTTTTGGGAAGTGCTATATTGTACCTATATTTACCTTTGGCATAAACTTATAGTTAGTTTGCCAAAATAGTCTAAATTTTGACAAACACATCAAATTAAGAATCTTTAGACACGCTTTCTCAAATTAGATTAATGGTTAAATTCTAATCTAAAAAACCCATCAAACCTTCACTATCAATCTGATTAGAAGCAACTGGACGATTCATCAAAGTTTGACTAACTTCTAGATGATTAGTACCAATTGGACGAACTCCAGAAGCAGTAATTGTACCATGAACCTCTAATCCACTAACTACTACTGGACGAATCCCAGAAGCAGACATTGTATGGTCAACTTTAAGACCAGTTGAAACTATCGGACGATTGGAAATTGTTCTAGTATACTTAAGATGAGTTGTACCAATAGGACGATTTCCAGGTAAGGCTAATTTTCCAGACTCTTGAGCCTCTTCTGCTTGCTTTTCTTGTACTGGTTTGGTTTCTACTTGTAAAGTGGTGCGTTGTTGAGAACCTTGCTCCAATTTTGTTGGCTGACTACTTTGAGTGTTAGGTTTGGTGCTAGTATCAGTAGTTTTATTAGTTTCTGTCATAGTTCCATTTGTACTCATAATTTTACTTCTCCATCATTAAAATTGGTTTATCCATACATAATTTAGAACCACTACTTTTGACTTTTTGGCCTTCTGACAAAAATAATTCTTAAATTTTAATAAACCTGTAGTTATTCTAACCATACTTAAAGCAAAAAGGATACTTTTGTTAAAAAATGCAATATCTAAAATGGAAGGAAGAAGGAAGAAGGGAGAAGGAAGAAAGGAGAACGGGTATAACGCTACTTAATAGACTTATGCGTGATAATCAATAATCAAATCAATTATTGCGTATAAGTCATCAATTCTTTCTCTTACTCCCTACTCCCTACTCCCTACTCCATGTTTAATAATTGAGAAATGTCCGCGCCCTTTGCTTCAATTGTTATAAATTGTGAAAAAAGAGGGAAAATGATAGAGATAGTTGTCTTAACTGACAACAACTGATAATTGATAACTGAAATGATTATGCCAACAAAAACTCCTAATCTTATAGCTCTTGACTTTGATGGCGTTTTATGCAATGGGTTGATTGAATATTTTCAAACAGCTTGGCGTACCTACTGTCAAATTTGGCAAGCATCGGATGAAGTACCTAATAATGATTTAGCAGAAAAATTTTATCGGTTACGTCCTGTCATTGAAATTGGTTGGGAAATGCCTGTTTTAATTCGAGCTTTAATATTAGGTATAGAAGAGGAAAGTATTTTTCAGGAATGGCAAGCGATCGCTGAAAAGATTGTTATTGAGGAAAATCTAGATAGAGCAGAAATAGGTACTTGTTTAGATCGTACTAGGGATGAATGGATAGCAAAAGATTTAGAAGGGTGGTTGTCTTTACATGAATTTTATCCAGGGGTTGTGGAAAAGGTAAAAGAGTTAATGGTATCGGAGGTTAAACTTTTTATTGTAACAACTAAGGAGGGAAGGTTTGTTCGTTCCCTATTACAAAAACAAGGTGTTAATTTACCGGAAGCAAATATTATTGGTAAAGAATGTAAACGTCCGAAATATGAAACTCTGAAAATTTTATTGGCAGACTTAGGTGAAGGTGCAATTATTTGGTTTGTTGAAGATAGGTTGAAAACTTTACTATCGGTACAAAAACAATCAGATTTAAAAGAGGTAGAATTATTTTTGGCTGACTGGGGTTACAATACTCAGAAAGAACGAGATTCTGTATATCAACATCCACCTATTGGTTTATTATCTTCTGCTCAGTTTTGTCAGGATTTTTCTGTATGGAAGGAAGAAGGAAGAAGTAAGAAGTAAGAAGGTTCCGAAAAAACTCAAATTTAGGAAATATAGCAATCCTAATGGAAGGAAGAAGGAAGAAGGTTCGGAAAAAAATTCAAATTTAGGTAAATATAGCAATCCTAATGGAAGGAAAAAGGAAGAAGGAAGAAGGAAAAAGGTTCGGAAAAAAATTCAAATTTAGGAAATATAGCAATTCTAAAAAGCAAGAAGGAAGAAGTTTTGTAGTCAACATGAGTCAAAACCGCTATAATTTGACTCAGGGAGGAAGGAGTAAGGCTGGTTGAACATTAAGGAAAAAACTGAAACATCGGAAATAATATTTTTCTAGTATATTTATTTCTCTTTCTGAAAAAAAAGAAGATTGATTCCTTTTTCCCTTCTTGCTTATTCCTTCTTCCTTCTAACTTAATTCTCTTTCTGAATTATCTGAAAAAAAAGAAGATTGATTCCTTCTTACCTTATTCCTTTTTCCTTATTCCTTCTTCCTTCTAACTTAATTCTCTTTCTGAATTATCTGAAAAAAAAAGAAGATTGATTCCTTCTTACCTTATTCCTTTTTCCTTATTCCTTCTTCCTTCTAACTTAATTCTCTTTCTGAATTATCTGAAAAATAAAGAAGATTGATTCCTTCTTACCTTATTCCTTTTTCCTTCTTCCTTCTAACTTAATACTCTAAAAATTAGGAAATTAAAACTATGCTAGACCTAACAAAACTAGCACAACAAATGCAAGGGATGAGTCAACATCTGACAAAAGAAGCTCTGGCTGCTCAAAATAGATTAGAGATAGCTCAACAATTATTGGCAGAGGCAAAAAATGAACAAGAAGAATTATTAGAATTAGAGGAAAGTTGGAGCGATCGCTTACTTTTTAATCCTGCTGTTCCTATAGAATCTTTAGATACTTACCCTCTGATTAATCTGCCTCCTAAAAATCATACGGTATTTGCTACGGATGGTTCTCAAATAGCTCCAAGTCACCATGAAATTGCTTATTGTTATTTGTTAAATATTGGGCGAGTAATGTTGCATTATGGGGAAAGTATTTATCCGCTTTTAGATAGTATCCCAGAAATTTTTTATCAAGCAGATGACCTTTATATTTCTCGACAATGGGGAATTAAAACTGAAGAATGGATGGGTTATCGACGGACTATTTCTGAGGCTTTGGTTTTGGCAGAATTAGGTTGTGAATGGGTGAAAAATAATTCTGATAATTTAGGTTCGCCAATATTAGCTATGGTTGATGGTTCGTTAATTTATTGGTTCTTAGAATCTTTGCCTTCTGAAGCACGGGATAAAATTTTAAATCCTATTTTAGATGCTTGGAATAAATTAAAATTGGCTGGCATTCCTTTGATTGGTTATTTGAGTGCTTCTCGCAGTAATGAAAGTTTGTCTTTTTTACGTTTAAAGGGTTGTATTTATGATGAACCTGACTGTATTAGTTATTGTCCTAATGTCGGGTTAGGAGGATTTGGTTTTACGGAAAAAGCACCTTGTCAGTCATTTGAACCGTTGCGAGATGTAATATTTTGGGGTTCAATATTACAGCCTGGAGAAAGGAGCCCTTTATGGCAATCTTCTGCTAGAATTTTGGATTTATATGGGGATAATACTATCTATTTTTGTTATGTGAATGTTGGTACGGAAGTTGCCAGAATTGATATGCCGGAATGGGTGGCTGAAGATGAAGAAATCTTGGAGTTAGTGTTAGGAATGATGTTAGCTCAAGTGCAGAAAGGTTATGGTTATCCGGTGGTATTAGCAGAAGCTCATAATCAAGCGGTGGTTAGGGGAGGCGATCGAGCAAGTTTCTTTGCTTTGTTGGAGCAGGAAATGATTAAAGCAGGTTTGAAAAATGTGGGAACTTCTTATAAGGAGACTCGGAAGCGAGGGAGTATTGCTTAATTTTAGGAGTCAGGACTCAGGAGTCAGAATTCAGGAGGAATTTTCATTATAACTGTAGGGGTTTGGTCTCCAAACCCTAATACCTTGATGGTCAACCACAGAAT